>JAPLDY010000081.1 GCA_026391595.1 Bacteroidia bacterium | reverse complement strand
CGCCGATTAAAGTGGCACGCGAGCTGGGTTCAGAACGTCGTGAGACAGTTCGGTCCCTATCTGTTGTGGGCGTAGGAGATTTGAGAGAACCTGACACTAGTACGAGAGGACCGTGTTGGACAGACCTCTAGTGTACCTGTTATGGCGCCAGCTGTATCGCAGGGTAGCTATGTTTGGAAGAGATAAGCACTGAAAGCATCTAAGTACGAAGCTCGTCTCAAGATGAGATCTCCCTTAAGGGTCGTCGAAGACTACGACGTTGATAGGCTGCAGGTGTAAAGACGGTGACGTCAAAGCTGAGCAGTACTAATTGCCCGTGTGCTTTCTGAGACAGATTTTATTAGCTTTTTCCAGTATGTCATAAGGTATTGAAAACCTTTAGGTGACTATAGCGACAGGGTTCCACCTCTTCCCATTCCGAACAGAGAAGTTAAGCCTGCCTGCGCCGATGGTACTGCTAATGTGGGAGAGTAGGTCGTCGCCGACTTTAATTAAAGGCCCCTCGAGAAATCGAGGGGCCTTTTTTATTACATGTCTGCCATAAATTACCCCCCATCCCCCCGGGGGGAGCTAAACTTTCTTCCTGTATATTTATTATTATATGTCCATGATAAATCAGGGAGATTGCTTCGTAAATGACCTGAAATTAAAAAGGCGTCAACAGAGGACGCCTTAATTATGAATTGTGAAATACTCTCTATTAATAAAACTTGTACCTCTTATCTATAATCTCAGCCTTCTTTCTCAGAGCTTCAAATGCTTCATATGATCCTCTCATCTGATATGTCATAGCAAGACGCTGCTGCAGAAGCTTCAGATCTTCTGACGCAGGTGTCGTAACATTGTTAACGCTTACAATGTAAACACCGTTGATACCTTTTACCGGACCTGAAAGAACACCCTCTTTGGCTGATGATGCAGCGCCAATGAGGGCTGGCTCAATACCGATTCCGGGAATAGTATATGATCTGAAATTTATCTGTGTAGCTTCCTTAACGTCAAGCCCCATAGCTCTGGAAAGATCTTCCAGGGTCTTGCCTGCAGTAAGGTTCTTATTGAATTCTTCTGAAATAACTTCTGCTTTTTTATCCTTTAAAAGAGCAAATCTGATGTCATTTTCAACATCTTTCAAAGGAGCAATACCGTCCTCCTGGACACGTGTGCAGTATGCAACAACATATTTATCGGCTATCTCGAAAACGGCCTGTTGACTGTTATCAAGAACAATATCTCCCTTTTTTACAGAGAATAAAGCAATAATCAGTCCCCTCGGATTTTCAAGTCCGGGAAGAGTTTTCTGCGACGGTGAAACATCGTTTGCAATCCTCTTATTCAGATTCTGGGCAGCAATTGCACTGTTGAACTTTTCATAAGTGTTGTTATTCCCGGCAAACAAGCCCGCAGCACTGTATATTCTCTGATTAGTGGTCGAACTTGCCAGGATCTTCCTGTCGATGATCCCAATGTTATATTTACGCGATTTCTTTGCCTGGTCAAGCACCTCTATAATATGCGTTCCAAATGAAGTCTGAACAGTCATAACCTCACCTTTTTTAGCGGTGAAGCAGGCATTGCTGAAAGGAACAACCATCAATCCTTCCTTGAACCAACCCAGATCTCCTCCGAGCTTAGAAGAACCCTGGTCATCTGAATTATCCGTTGCAAGTGTTTCAAATGAAGTTCCCGATTTGATAAGCGTTAAGAGGCTGTCGGCAATTATTTTCGACCGCTCCATTGTTCTTACCTGTCCGGCAGAAAGCAGAATATGTCTTACATGTACTGAATCTGGTCTGTCAGCGGCATCTAAAAGACGGGCCATTTTTAGAACACCTTCCTCATTGTAAGGTCCCATGACAATGCTTTTATCTTCCTTCTTTACAAAATCCCTCAGATTTTCAGGTACTTCATTAAGGGGGATATAAAATCCTATATGACGCGTATCGGCATTAAGATTTATATATTGAGTTGGATCTTCAGTCGTTTCAAATTCAATTTTAGCTTTCTCCATCCATTTTTCTGTCTCCTTGATATCTTCTTCTGAAGGTACCACATCAAAAGTCACATATTCGATATCCCTCAGGGCAGTTCTCTTATAATTACTCTTATGATCTGAGAAATACTTTTCAACTTCATTGCTGGATACAATTACAGAAGTATCCGGTATCGATGCAAAATTCTTCTGGACGAAACTGAAATCAACAGTCGCCTTATTTAATATATTGTCAAATTCAGCCTGCTTCGAGGTAACAAATAAACCCTTTGCAACAAGAGTATTGTATTTTGAGTTCATCCTTTCGTTTATGATCTCATTCTCGAAGAAAAGCCAGTATTTCTTTGCATTATCATCAACCTCCACCTGGCTAAGGAAATTAACAAGCATAGGCCTGTTGAATTTACCGGTTGTCTGATCAGTAAATAGCTGCATCACAATAGGATGCGGATTATCTCCAAGAACAAGTTCATCAACCTCCTCAGTGCTAACTCCGATTCCAAGCCTGCCATAGTTCTTATCCAGAATTTTTTCCCTGACAATCTGCTGCCAGATCTGTTCTCTTATAGATTCAACAGTTGCTTCATCAAGATTCTGTGTGCCTGATAACTTATAGATTTCAGCCAGATTCTGAACCCTGCCCTCGTAGTCCTGATAGGAAATATAATCGCCGGCCACCTTCCCAAGTTCATAATATTCTTTTTCCTTTTGCCTTTGCTTTCTTCCATGACCTACGTAATCACTTATAACGAATAATAAAAGTGAAAAACCGATAAGTACTGAAACAAGTACCCCTGCTTTCTCTCTTAAAAACTGAATTGCTGACATTAAATATGCTGTTTAATGATTAATAGAATCTTCCTTTTTTAATTCAGGCGACAAATATAACAAATTTCCTTTAAAAAAAGGTAGTAAAATAATCTCTGAACACTTATCTATGGAGAGTTTCAGCCATGCTGGTTTTAACTTTTTCCGGTTATATACTGTATGAAAAGGGGGTTAACACTAAAAAATATGCTATATATATTTCCTGGATCAACAAAATAGGGGGTATGTTTAAGAAAATATACATAAATAAAGAAAATAATGCTAAAAAATAGGGGTTGATATCGAAAAAGATATATTTTTGCAAGAAACTTTATAATAATGGCAGAATTAAGATTTAGTGCACTAAAAGAGGTTTTCAATAGAGAACCTCTTGAGACAAAACCCCCATCGAAGGATGTATCCAAGTATTTCAATTCCAACGTGTTTGATCTGCATAAAATGGAGCACTACCTTTCTAAGGAGGCTTTCAGTGTTGTGAAAAAAGCTATAAACGAAGGGAAATCGCTGACAAGGCAGGAAGCTGACCAGGTGGCAATTGGTTTAAAAGCATGGGCACTTGAAAATGGAGCCACACATTTCACTCACTGGTTTCATCCTCTTACGGATGGAACCGCTGAAAAGCATGACGGATTCATTGAGGTGGGTGACAACGGACATATAGTTGAAAATTTTTCAGGCGCTGTCCTTGTTCAGTCAGAACCTGATGCATCAAGCTTCCCGAGCGGAGGAATCAGAAACACCTTCGAAGCAAGAGGCTATACTGCATGGGATGTCTCATCACCGGTATTCATAGTCGGATCAACAATTTGTATACCTACTATTTTTGTGTCATATACAGGGGAAGCGCTTGATTACAAGGCACCTCTTCTCAAGGCTCTCTCGGAGCTCGACAGAGCAGCGGTCGATATATGCCAGTACTTTGATAAGGACGTGACAAAGGTTATCGCTACCCTGGGCTGCGAACAGGAATACTTTCTTATTGATGAAGCGCTTTATTATGCCCGTCCGGATATTGTACTTGCTGAAAAAACGCTGATGGGACATCAGTCTGCCAAAGATCAGCAACTCTCTGATCATTATTTCGGTTCAATCCCGGAGCGGGTCATGTGCTTCATAGAGGATTTTGAATGCGAAGCTTATAAGCTCGGTATTCCCGTTAAAACCCGGCATAATGAGGTAGCCCCAAACCAGTTTGAATGTGCACCGATATATGAAGAGGTAAACCTGGCAGTTGACCACAACCAGCTGCTAATGGATCTTATGAGACGCATCGCCCGTAAGCATAAATTCAGAGTGCTGTTCCATGAAAAACCATTTGCCGGAATCAACGGTTCAGGGAAACATAATAATTGGTCAATGGCCACCAATACAGGTGTCAATCTATTATCCCCCGGCAAGAATCCAAAATCAAATCTTCAGTTCCTTACTTATCTTGTCAATGTGATAAAAGCCGTAAATGACAGTAATGATCTTATACGGGCTTCCGTAATGAATGAGTCAAACTCATGGCGGCTGGGAGGACATGAAGCACCTCCGGCAATAATATCAGTGTTTCTTGGTTCATATCTGATAGAAATGCTGAATTCCATTGTTAGTAAGGTCACAGAAAAGAAAATGACCCCTGCTCAGAAAACAGAACTTAAACTGGGGATCGGCAAAATTCCGGAAATACTACTCGACAATACTGACCGCAACAGGACATCTCCTTTTGCCTTTACAGGAAACAGATTCGAATTCCGTGCTGTGGGCTCATCAGCGAACTGCGGGACTGCCATGATCGCACTGAATGCCGCTGTTGCCTACCAACTGGTTAAATTCAAAAAAGAAGTCGACCAGATCATTAAGAAGGGAAGGAACAAGGATGAAGCTATTTTCCAGGTCCTCAAGAAATATATTATTGAATCAAAACGGGTGTTATTTGAGGGTGACAACTACTCCCCCGAATGGCATGCAGAAGCTGCAAAGAGAAAACTATCCAATATATCCAGCGTTCCGGAATCTATAAGCATGTATCTTACTCCGGCTTCAAAGGAGGTACTTATAGGATCTGGAGTTTTTACAGATAAAGAACTTGAAAGCCGCGTGGAAGTTGAATATGAGAAATTCACTAAAAAAGTCCAGATTGAAGCAAGAGTCCTCGGAGATCTGGCAATCAATCATATAGTACCGACTGCTGTAAGGTACATGACCACACTGCTCGATAATGTAAAAGGACTGAAGGATGTATTCTCCAACACTGAATATGAAAGACTGGCTGGTGCACGTAAAGAATTGATTATCAATATATCGGATCATATTTCCAATATCAAGAAACTGGTAAATGAAATGGTCGAGGAGCGTAAGAAAGCCAATATCATTGAGGATGCTTTCAGGAAGGCACTTATTTATGAGAAAAAAGTCAAGCCCTATCTTGAAGAGATAAGGACCCATATCGATAAGCTTGAACTGATTGTTGATAATGAAATATGGCCTCTTCCAAAATATAGGGAACTTCTGTTCACAAGATAGGTTGGATTGGCTGGTATATAATATTTGTATTATGCTGTCACGCTGGCACGGATTTGTAATCCGTGCCTTTTTTCTGGCACCGATTGCAAATCGGCGCCAGCATCAAATGCCGGATTAGGCATCCCTTTATTATTACCCCCTGCCCCCTAAAGGGGGTTCAAAAATATCTGCAAATCAATAAGTCCCCTTTAGGGGATTAGGGGCAAAATCATATTATAATATTTGGATTGTACATTCGTTAGTAATTAATACCAATATGGGTAAATTAATTACATTTGAACTTTAATACAATCCGGTTAGCATGAAAAGATTCTTCATCTTAATACTGCTTGTGTTGATTGCCGCAATTCAGGAAGCTCCCGCACAAAAAAGGAAAGCCGAAAGAGCCTATGCCGCATTCGAAGCCGGGGAATATTATGATGCTATAGATCAGTTCAAGGATACCTATTCCAAAACAAAGGGGACAGACAAGGCAGCAAGGTCGGAAATCGTGTATATGATTGCAGAGTGTTACCGCCTGACCAATGATCCTAAAAATGCCGAGACATGGTATAAGCTGGCCGTAAAATCATCAAACTCAAAACCCGAAGCTCAGTATTGGCTGGCTGAGTCGATGAAGAAAAATGGCAAGTACCCGCAGGCAATAGATGAATTAAAGAAGTACAGGCAAATAGCATCTTCAGATGCCAGGGCTGACCAGGAGATACGGGCCTGTGAACTTGCCCTGGAATGGCAGCGTAATCCTGAAGCATACCGGGTTGAAGAGCTTAAGGATCTGAACTCAAAGGAGTCTGACTTCAGCCCAGTCTATGGACGCGATGACTTCGGGGTTATTTATTTCACATCCTCACGCGAAGATGCAGCCGGAAACAAAACTCATGGCGCTACAGGACAGGGCTATACAGATATATTCGAATCCCGCATAGATAAAAAATCAAAATGGAGCATTCCGGTACCTGTTGAGGTAATAAACAGTGAATTCGAAGACGGGACTCCTGTACTCATAGATGATTATAAGGATCTTTACTTCACCAGATGCGAAGCCGGCAAACGCGAAAAGAAGGGTTGTGTAATTATGTATTCAAAAAAATCAGGCGACAGCTGGAGTGAGCCGAAAAATATTGGTATCCTTCCTGATTCTGTAGTGGCGGCACATCCTGCACTTTCAGCAGATGGACTGACACTTTATTTTGTCTCTGATATAACCGGCGGATCAGGAGGAAAAGATATCTGGATGTCAAACCGTCCAGCCACAGGTGGTGCATGGTCCAAACCGAAAAACCTTGGACCGGATATCAATACGAACGGAAACGAATTATTCCCTTACCTCAGGTCCGATGGCAATCTGTACTTTTCGTCCGACGGACTGATAGGAATGGGAGGGCTCGATATATTCAAGGCAGTACCACAGCCTGACGGCTCATGGGTCGTCACAAATATGAAAGCACCCATCAACAGCTCCGCCGACGATTTTGGTATTACCTTTGAAAATGAAAATGAGAAAGGGATCTTCTCATCCACACGCAAAGGCAGGGGCAATGACGAACTTTATTCTTTTGAGTTCCCTCCGTTAAAATTCAATATTACCGGACTTGTAAAGGATGAGAAAACAGGAGTTGCAATTGCCGGTTCGACAGTCCAGCTCATTGCCAGCGACGGAAATAACCTTCAGGCAGAGACAGGTACAGACGGAGATTTTAAATTCGCACTCAAACCCGATGTCGATTATATATTCCTTGCTTCAAAGGATGGCTATCTTAACGGAAAAGAGAAGGAGACGACTAAAGGACAGGAGCGCAGCCGCGATTTCATGGTCACGATCCTTCTTACTGCCATAGACAAACCTATCGAGCTTCCGAATATCTTCTACGATTTCGGAAAATGGGACCTGCGTCCTGAGTCTATGGTTTCCCTTGACAAACTCGTTGAAACACTGACAGATAATCCAAAGGTGACGATTGAACTGATGTCGCATACCGACTCGCGCGACACCGAAGAGTACAACTACGATCTGTCACAGAAACGTGCCCAGTCGGTAGTTCAGTACCTTATCGAGAAAGGTATTGAACCAGACAGGCTCTCGGCAAAAGGATACGGCGAGTCAAGCCCGAAGGTTGTCGATGCATCTATTGTGTCACAGGCATCTTTCCTCAAATTAGGGACCCCTCTTACAGAAGCATATATTAATAGTCTGGCAAATGATGAGCAGAAAGAGATAGCTCACCAGATAAACCGCAGAACCGAGTTCAGGGTATTGAGAATTGATTATGTTTCAACAAAAAAATAGCCTTTTTTTGCACTTACTCACCCCCTTGTATTCCCCCTCTCTACTGAAGCAAAGAGGGGGAAGCAGTTCATTTACAATAATATAGCCCCCTTCTTTCCGCCAGTTGGCGGAGAGAAGGGGGTTGGGGGATGAGTACATGTGACTTAAGAAAAAACATTTGCTGTATTGCAGTTACATTAAAACCTATATTAATAAAATGAAAAGATATATCTCCTCTCTTTTCCTGATCCTGGCTTCAACCTTAATTCTTTCCGCTTCCAAACCCATTCGCATTCTGGTAGTCACCGGTGGTCATGGTTATAAAACCGAACAATTCAATGCCATGCTGGCAAGTTTTAGTCCAAAAATAACTTACCAGGTTGAAGAGTTTCCAGCTGCTTTTAATATGTTCCTACCGGAAAACAGAGATAAATATGATGTGCTTGTCTTTTATCATATGTGGCAAAAGATTACTGATGAACAGGCAAGGGTATTTGAAGAGTGTATAAGGAACGGGAAGCCTGTTGTTGCACTTCATCACAGCATATGCGCTTTTGATAGCTGGCCAGGGTACTGGGACATTATCGGCGGGAAATATTTTCATGCGGTGACGACTTTCAAAGGCAAAGAGTACCAGCCTTGCACATACATACATGATCTTCATTTCAATGTCAAGGTTGTTAACCCGAAACATCCTGTTACAAAGGGTGTTGCTGATTTCGGGATATTTGATGAGACATACAAGGGTTATTATGTAGAAGAAGGAGTAACACCTTTATTGACAACCGATGAGCCCAGTAGCACTCCCCTTATAGGCTGGGCTAAGCAATATGGTAAATCAAAGATAGTGGTCCTTCAGAGCGGCCACGATGCACCGACCTTCGAAAATCAAAACTTCAGGAAGCTGCTGAAACAGGCGATAATTTGGGTGAAATAAAGACGCAGAACAATAGAACAGCGAAGTCAGAACTTCTGTATTCTGCATTCGTTTGTTCAATGTTCTTAATTTGTTTTATCCCTTTATTACCAAAGAATTTCCTATCTTTTTGTCACAATATTTGTTTTCGTTGGTCTTATCCATATACAAGACTAACCAGATCCGCATTCAATGTCATTTGATGAGGTCTATAAGGAATATTACAGGGAATTAACCCGGTTCAGCAGACAGTTAAATCATTCAACTGACAGAAGCGAGGATCTGGTCCAGGAGACATTCATGAAATACTTTCTGGAGCTCAGGAGAAATACTTCGATAAAGAATCCACGTGCATGGCTCTATAAGGTTCTGTTAAACTCATTCAGGACCCAAATCAAATCAGATAAAAAAGAGCTTCAGGTCATGGAGACTCTCAATATTAAAAATGATTTGCCTCATGACCTGCAGACAGATCTTTTCAGTGGTGAAAAACTGGCAATCGTTTCAAAAGTGCTTGATACTCTACCCGATAATGTAAGGGAAATACTGGTGCTGTATAATATTGGCTTCTCTTATACCGAAATAGCTGAGATAATGGATATTAATCCGGCATCAGTTGGGACAACCCTTGTAAGAGCAATAAATAAACTAAAAGAAATCTTAAAACTTCATTATCATGAAATGTTTGAGCAGAATTGAGGTTCAGGAGTATGTGGACAAGGAGCTTGATCCTTCAATGATGGTAGAAACATCTGATCATCTGGAGAAATGTGAAACATGCTCAATGTTATTAAGACAGGCAATTGCCGATAAGGTATTGATCAGTAATATTATCGGACAGGGGAATGATCTTGATGAGTTCGCAAAAATCCCGACATTCGCACCTCCGGTTTTATATAAGAAGAAAATCACTTTCTACAGGTTTATTCCATATATGATCGCTGTTTCAATGATAGGGCTGATTCTATTATTCAAGACCGACAAGAAGCAGTTAATGGAATCTATTCCGGAGGCAGAAATATTAATGTATGAGTTTTACGATGGAAAAGATCTCAACAAGATGTGGCATGAAAAGTCGCAGATAATTATTCTTCAGGATGAAAAAGGGAATGTAATTCAATCCATTATAACCAATTAATACATATCACTATGAAAAGGATGGTTTTGCTTATTCTGGTTTTAAGTGGCACTGCAAACTTGGGCTCAGCACAGAAGCTTCTAGACATCTATAAAAGTGGCCCTGTAAAGCTTGTTGCTGATGAAATTTATGGAGCAAAGAACAACTGGGAATCCCTGTTTAATCTTTATTATGATACTATAACAAAGAATGTTGGAAGGGAAGAAGATAAAAAGATCATTGTTGCTCCTGATGGATCTGTTTTTATGAGCCATAGAAACCGTCATGAAATATGGAAATTTGGTCCGGATGGGAATTATTTAAAGAAGTTTGGAAGTAAGGGAGGTAAACAGGAACAGTTCTCTGTAATGCCACTGATTTACAAAGTGGTAGATGATAAATATTTGATTATTTCCGGAGGAGGAGGCATTAAGTTTTTTGACCTCGATGGGAACTTTTTCAAATCAGTAACGATGGATTATAGTATTAATGATTTCCAGCCTTTGAATAATAAAGAGGTTTTATATGAAGGGATTGTAATGTGGAAATTTGATGTGCCTGATTCTGAATATTTTACTTACAAATGGAGGCATATAATCGTAAAATTGAATATATATTCAGGAGAGAAAGAAATCCTTTACGAGTTTTTTGAGGATGGAGATATGTTGTGGCACAAATCAGGGGATATTTATTCATCAGAAATAGGACCTACTCCGAATAAAAAGATTTATTTGCCTAATTATATGATATACAAAAGACCAGTTTTTACAATGTTTCAAGATGGTCAATTTATGCAATCCAACAGGGAAACAGGAGAAGTAAAGCTATTTAGTGCATTGGGGAAGGAAATTTCCAGCTTTAACCTTGATATTAACCCCGTTGCAATAACTCAACAAGATGCGCAGGATAATTATGAAAAGAATAAACAATCATTGTTACAAACACTCGAAAAAGCCAGATCTATGCCGGATCTTCCGGAAGATCGCAAACAGGGCAATATAGTTACTCAAACAAGATCATATCCTGATAAAAAGTTGATAATTAAAAGAGTTGAAGAAGCAATGACAATAATAATTGATCGGTCAAAGAACCTAGATGGGTATTTCCCCCATTTGCCTTATTTTTCAAATATAATAACTGATGATGAAGGAAACCTGCTGGTATTTGAGTTTACATCCAAAGAACAGAGAGAAAGCAATATATTCAATGTGATCGCTTACGACAGCAACGGACAGAAATTAGCCCGGACAAGCTTTGTTTGTGATGATTATGATCTAAGCTTTTCGGATGCTACTTTCGTTATTTCAAAAGGATATGTATATGCTGTTGCAAAGCTGAAAAACGCAACAGGAATGCCGCTGAGGCTGGTGAGGTTCAAAATAACCAATTGACCTAATAGTAAAAGTATTTTTTGAGGAGATTCCTCGCTTACGCTCGGAATGACATGCGGGGATTAGGGTCAGAGGGGGAGAGAAGGAGGAAAGCCTTGGGCTTTCCTCCTTCTCTCCCCCTCTCTTTAAAAGTAACCTGTCATTCCGAATGAAGCGCAGCGAAATGAGGAATCTCCCTACCTGACGCCCGACGCCTTATGCCTGACACCTCATATTTTCAATCCCATTAACAGAACATCATCAATCTGTTGATTGTCTCCTTTCCAGTCGAGGAAGGCTTTCTCAAGCTTTTTCTTCTGCTCTTTCAGTGGAAGTTTATGGACCGAGATCAGCACCTCTTTTAGATGGGCGTACTTGAATTTCTTATTGTTAGGTCCCCCAAACTGGTCGGCGTAGCCGTCAGAGAACATATAGATAATGTCTCCCGGCAGAGTAGGTATGTCATTGGTAATGAATTCAATGTCTGACCGGTCGAAGATCCCGATCGGCATTTTATCGGCAGGATATTCAATCAGTTCGCCATTACGGACAAGGTAAAGGCTGTTGTATGCCCCGGAATACTGGATCATGTTTTTTGATTTGTCGATCACGCAAAGAGCAATGTCCATACCGTCTTTCTGTTCTTCGCGCGCACCTTTCTGATGAAGAGCACGCTGAATCTCATTTCTGAGTTCGTTGAGTATTTGTCCTGATTCAGTTACCTCCCTGAAATTGATTATTTCTTCAAGGAAAGACATTCCAAGCATGCTCATAAGCGCTCCGGGAACGCCATGACCTGTGCAGTCGGCTGCTACCACTACCAGTTTTTTCTTTACCTGCGTGAACCAGTAGAAGTCGCCGCTAACGATATCCTTTGGCTTATACACAATGAATAGCCTCCCTGCAAGTCCTCTTATTTCGCCAGGAACGGTAAGTATAGCACGCTGGATCCGGCTCGCATAATTTATACTGGCAGTGATGTCGCGATTAATTTCTTCGATGATATCATATGCTTTTTTAAGTTCCACATGTCTCAATCGGTAGATCTCCTTTTCCTGTTCTGATTTCTCAACTGCATGGGCAACCTCAATGTTGCTCAGCCGACTCTGGATTTCGCTGCTGTGTAATGACTCCCTTGATTTCAAAAATTGTTTGAAGCTCTTCAGAGCTTTATCGGATTTCTTATAGAGCTCATAATGAGAGGCCAGGGCTGAATATGCTTCCGCTATCAAAGCCATGGAATTCAGCTCCTGTGCCATCAGCAAAGATTGCTCAAGTCTCTTTTCTGCAAGCCTGCTGTTTCCTGTAAGGCTGTAGACACGACCCGCACCCATCATGCATTGGGTGGTGCAACGCTTGTCGCCGCCTGTCATTCCAAGTTCATAGTTATCGAGTGCTTCCGGATATTTTTTCATATCCTCATAAGTGCTGGCAATGCCCAGGAGAGTCCATGGTATGGCTGAGACCTGGTTGATCCGTTTTCGGATCTCAAGACTGCGGAAATAGTATTCGAGCGACTCGATATAGTTTTTTGTCTGGCGGTAGACCATCCCTATACGATTAAGAGATGATGCAACAGCAGGTTCATCACCCAGCTCCTCGCGGATCTTCAGTCCTTTATTGAAGTATTCCAGCGCTCTGGGGAAATTGCATAACCTTGAGTAAATAAGACCAAGCTGGTTGCATGCTTCCCCCTGGACTTCAATATCATTTATTTCAATAGATGCATTATATGCCTCAAGCCAGATCTGAAGTGTCTTTTCATAATCGCTGAAGCTCTCGAAGATATTTCCCTTCAGCAGGAGAGCCCTTACATAACCTTTCTCCTGTTTATTGTTTTCGAACCACTGGAATGTCTCCGAGAGGTATTTCAGGGCTATATCGTTTTTTGACTGCAGGAAGCTGGCAGCGGCGATATTGAGCTTAGCATAAGCAATTCCTTTTGGATAAGCTGCTTTTTCTGCTTTTTTCAATGTCCGTAAAGCATCATCGGCCACCCGGGCAGAATCTCTGAACCTTGAATGCCAGAGAGATTCATTGCTTATATCAATAGGATTTGCCTTTGTGCTCATAATCAATTTTTGTAAATAATCAGACTATCCGGAATCCTTTTTATATGGATCTTAACTGCTGGTTCTCCACCATATATATAAGGAAATCGCCGCTATGAATGCAACCAGAATAGCTGAACTGTCGATATGAAGTTTCTTGACCGGGTCTGTTTCCCTTGTTCCCTGAATATAAAGTATGGGAAGTAAAGAAAGCAGGAAAATATGTGCAACGTAGATCCCGATACCTGCCACGGGCCAATGCATGGCTTTAAAGAGAAAAGAGACTGCCACAATTATCATGGTTGCCATAACCATAACATTAGTAAACCTTTCATAGCCATTTTGTGCCATTTTGTTTTTATCCAGGAAAAGCATTACAGCATAACCAAGACTGAAGGTTGCTATTGCGACTGTCAGAACCACAGCAGCGCCAGGCCAATGAAGTGATTTCATCGTTACCCCCGCTAGCAGAAGAATTGTTGAGATTACTCCGGCAAGAAAAGTACTTTTTTTCATACATAACGAATTAGAATAAGCCTACTCTTTTTAAGGAATTTTCGGCATCGTTCCTTATATGGTGAAACCTTTGCCAGGTTATCTCTTCCTTTTTATTTTTCTTATTGTGCCTGATCTGGTAAGGCACAATTAAGTAAATATACTAAAAACCAGTCAGAATTTAAGAGAGCCTGATTATTAATAAATTAGTTATTACCTTAGTGAACCTTGGTGTCTTAGAGTCTTGGTGGCAGGAAAGAATTGCCACCAAGGCACAATGACACTAAGATACACCAAGTTAAATCCGCTGATTCATAATCATCTTCAAACAAACAAAGAATTGCGGATTGATTAAAATTGGCTTAACTTTAATTGCACATAAAAATTATTTCTGGAAAAGGCTCTTCATAAAAGAATCAGAAACATTTCTTTGATCTTAATGTTGTTGATCATTCTGTCTGTTATAATGGTTCTCATATTCTCAGACACAACTATAACAGAAATGGGACCGCTGTCCGGTATCATTCTGTGCTTCTGTCTACTCTCAATTTTCACATCATGGTTGAATAACCACCAGGAAATTACATGGATCAGGAAAACTGCAAAAAGAAGTTTGTTCATATATCCGGTTCTAATAATTGTATTTGTTCCATTGCTAATGTTCAGTGAGAATTTTACATCCTTTTTGAGGATTCCTCTAATTATCTTATCAGGTTCATTAATCCTGTTTTTTACAATCTTCTTCCTGCTCCAGATTTTCTTATTTACCGACGCAACGGCTTTAACTGGAAATGCAATATTTATATTGCTGATTATTAGTTGGCTGTACTTAAAACGTTATCATATAATGTTTTCAAGTGTTTCAATAACTCTTATTAATTTACTCTTCAGCGTTGGAAGTTTTATGTACGGTATCCGATGTTTGTATCTTGCCGGAAAGAACAGGTTTCTTAAATGGGCAGGTTTCTGGTGCAGCTGCCTCATTACTGTCACATTTATCGGATTTGTTTGTAAAGTTCAGCATTGGCCCGGTGGCGACATATTGGAAAACATAATGTATGCCCTGCTCATTCCAGGCACACTTGTTGTATTGTTAACTCTGCCATCTTCAGGCTATTTTGAATGGCAGCCGGTGCATAAAAAAATACTTAAAAGACTGATTTTGCCGTGGACCCTGATATTTACATTAGCTATTATCAGATTCCTTTTGCCTGAAGTCCAGAAAGTAATTTGGAATTCCCCTCCAAAAGTTAATAATTACGGATTTGAGATGATAGATTATGGCATTGAAAATAAGAACGGGCTTATTTCGGAGTAGATCAGAGATCCAGAAAATTTTCTTCTTTTATTTTCGAATTATCTGAAATTTTAAACCTCTCCAGGAGACGTTTTATTTCGTGCGGAGGAACAGGTATTGTGTTAATCACATTACCATTGCAACAGAATAGTTCATTACCATTTGCTGAAAACATTGCTTTTTTACCGGGAAGTGTCATCAGTTTCCTGCCATCACCTGTAAGCAGGAATATTTTGTCAGATGCAGCATCCAGCGCTTCCGCAACCTTATTATCCGGGGAGATTGACAGATTCCTGAATGTTGCTGAAATAACAGTGTCAGTTCCCCTGTCATTGAAAAAGTAAGAGCGTCCGTATCCTTTCAGAAATCCTCTGCCTACATCAAAAAACAGTAACTGGTAATATAGCGGCTTCTTAATATTAACAGAGTCATTATCAATGGCATAACCGGTTGCGATAATTTCTTTTTCATCATGACTGAAGGAAGCATCACAAAATTTACCGTAGTATTTAGAGAATTGTGGATTAAATCTGTCCGGATCAGCTTCTCCATTATTTTTCCTGGCGCGGTATCCATTAAAAAAAACGAGATCAGGATTAATCTGTTTGCCATACATGTTCCAGATCTTTATGTTGCTGTCGGCAGAGGCAGTTATGATGTACTTGCCGGTTTTATTGAAACGGCAGGACCAGACTATTCCGTTATGTCCGGCCAGAGTATCATAAATACTGTAAAGTTTTGTTACTCGATTATAGTTCCAGATATATGCAAGCAGATCATTGGACGCGGTAACAATGAACTGTCCGTCAGGAGACACATCAACACAATTAATCCTCCCTGCATGTCCTTCTAACTCAGCAATTTTACTTCCGGCATTGTTATAAATAATTGCATTATTATCTTTTACAGCAACCATATGAGAATTACCGGTA
Source organism: Bacteroidia bacterium (assembly GCA_026391595.1). Lineage (GTDB taxonomy): Bacteria > Bacteroidota > Bacteroidia > Bacteroidales > VadinHA17 > LD21. The sequence continues at coordinate 1,484 of JAPLDY010000081.1, read as the reverse complement.
GGGAAAAAGCTGATCAGCTTTTCATTCATCACCTCATTCAGAGTTGTTTCAAAACGATACAGGATATTCCCCATTATATCACAGACTGTGCCTGAACTGCTTCTATAAATTAATGCCAGGGTAGAATCTTTTTCTGACAGCTTGATTTGGAAAAGTTCACCTGGTACCTCAAAATCGTGAACTTTCCTGGAATGTAAGTTGTAAATAAAAACATGTTGATTCTCAAGCCATCCATAAAGGAAAGTTCCTTTTTCGCTTAATTCCGCATTTATAATGGGGGAAACAAATTTCAAGGGTTTCAGGTATTCCTTAAGCTTAAATACAGGATCTGAGGAATCGACCTCCATTGAAGATAGTTTGTTAAAATCACGAAGTATCATATAATGAAGCTGGCTTGCCGAACTGTCTTTTTCCCACAATTTCAGCTCAATAAACAAAGCTTTAGTCGAATTTTGTTCTGACTGGGCAAGTGCCTGGCTTAATAGATCGGTTTCATTCGATTCACCTAAAGATCTCAGGTAATAGCGGCCCACAGCTGCCAGAATAAGAAAAAATATAAGTGCTGAAATGCTTGTTATGCGCCTAAGTGAACGCTGCTGCTCAGATAATTTATTTCGGCTGTGACTGACAAAATCATTAAGATCTTTTGGCAGGATAAGTTTATTTTCATAAGCGGAAAGATAATTCAGGTCATCCTTGTTCAATGTAACTCCCCTGGTCTCATATATGTAATATGCATTCTCAACATACTTTCTTACTTCCAGAAGTTCTTTTTCAGCTAATGTAAACTTTTCGTAAATTTTTGCAGCTAGTGCATCATGCCGCAATTCATATCTGTCATTCTGATCTTTGTCGCATAAGATCCGAAGATTGACAAAATTCTGAATCAGGTCAGTCAGTTCTGATTCTTCAACCTCTCTCCCGAGTGTCCTCGAATATTCCCTGACCTCATTGGGTTTCATCGGTTGCTTGGTCCCCTTTACCGAAACGAAAGATTTAAGTAATGTTAGTCCTGTCGCCGGATCATCAAGCAGGGAAATCTGATCATCCAGGAAAGTCCCCAGGAGATCTGAGACGTCGCCGGTTTTTTGAAGAAGGGGCAAAGTGAAAGATAACCCCCCCTTTAATTCAGGAGTTAGAGAGGACTCCCCTTTTGATTCTGTTGTTAGAGAGGACCCCCCTTTTGATTCCGGTGTTGGAGAGAACCCCTCTTCTTTTCCCCCCTGAGAGGGGGGAATAAACCCTAATGCTAAGCGAAATATCTTATCAAGGAAGACCTGGAGCCAGGTAAGCTCCACATCTTCGCTGCCGGGACTCAACTTCTCAAGCAGAGACTCGGCAAAGCCTTCTTCGAGACTGATATTGAATATATTGCAAGGACCCTTTATTGCTTCCAGAGCATTGCGATGCGACATTTTTTCAATCCGAACCCTGTTGGAGAAGAAGGTCGGAATGAATCTTTCGAATTCAGTCACCCAGGCCAT
>JAPLDY010000001.1 GCA_026391595.1 Bacteroidia bacterium | reverse complement strand
TGGTTTGTTGCAGGATATCTTTTACGATATCTATTTTAGTGCAAATATAAAAAGGTAAGTTTAATGAAAAGATAATTTACGATTATTCAGTTCTGTTTGTAAATTCAGAACGGCTCCAAAGGAATAATTTCCGGAAGGGATATCAAAAAAAGTCTTTTCTCCGGCAACCTGAATATTTTTTATAAATTCCGAAACCCCTATAGGCGTCTCTCCTTCCAGAATTTTACCTGGATCAGGTTGGGGAAATATTATCGTTGCCATAGTATTGGCTGGTATGGTGACTTCAAGACTGAAGTTGCCACTTTCTCTTTTCCATTTACAGAATATTTCTCCGTTAATACTACGGTAAGAAGCATCGACCCACATAATATCCCCCACCAGACCGGGATTGATCAGAAAATGTTTGTAGCCTTTAGAGTCATGGGTTTGTTGAATTCCTGCGAGGCCGCTGTAGAACCATTCCATAAGATGGCCAAGCATCATATGGTTATTAGATACATTTACCAGCCCGGCCCAGGATTCTGTCAGTGCAGTGGCTCCTTTCGAAAGCTGGAATCCGTAACCGGGAACATCTGTTTTTGAATTCATTTCATAAATGAGCTGTGATTGTCCTTCCTTCTCAAGTGTCCTTAAAAGGTACCTGTACCCGACATCGCCTGCCGTAAGGGCATTGTTATTTTCATGAATTGCCGTGATGAGATTATTTACCACTTCTGTTTTAATGCTGTCATCAACCATTCCGAAGAAAAGAGGCATTGAATATGCTGTCTGACTCCCGGTGGAGTACACTTTTGTATCAGGATTCAGGAAAGATCTGTTAAATGCGATCCTGATCTCTTCAGCAAGATTTCTATATATAATTGCATCTTCTTTTTCCCCGGTCAGATCAGCCATTTCAGCCAATAAAATGGCATCATAAAAATATATTGAAGTGGCCGTCACTGATTTTGGAGTAAGCTGAGCCTCTCCCGGATGATTGGGCCCGAGGTCGTACCAATCTCCTAGCCCGTGGGAAAGAATATTATCCTGTGCCATCGTACCGAGATAGGTCAGGTATTTTTTCATCATCGGATAGGTTTTTTTTACTGCTTCAAGATCACCATACCATTCATAAAGGTCCCATGGCAGGATAATGCAGGCACTACTCCATTCGGGTGAATCACGGAATCCTCCGGCAAACTGAACATACTCAGGTGCAATATCAGGAACAAGGCCGTTATCGAGCTGAGTTTCAATCATGTCGTTAATCATCTTATTAAAAAGATTATGAATATCATAGACATATTTGATTGAGTTCCCCATCAGATGTGTCTGCTCCAGCCATCCAAGTTTTTCGCGATGGGGGCAATCGGTAGCAACACTGGCAAGATTACTATTAATAGCCCAGGCTATCAGATTGTAAATTGAATTGAAAAGCTTGTCTGAACATCTGAAACTGCCGGTAGTTGGCGAGGAGTTCCTTGTGTGAAGCATTCGCAGACCGGTTATTACAGGCAGGTTATCCGGATTGGGCTTACCGGCAGGAACAGCTCCCTGAACCTGCACATATCTGAATCCGTAATAAGTAAACCTGGGGGTCCAGGTCTCTTCTTTATCTCCTTTAAGTGTATATGAAAAATAGTATGGAGTTCCGGAAGCTTTTTGGGCTATGAGAGAATCAGGCCCGATAAGTTCAGCCGGGCTCAGACGTATTTCCTGATCTCTTTTTCCCTTGATTTTAAGATTGATAATCCCTGAAGCGTTCTGCCTGAAATCATAAACATAAATCCCCGAATCGGGTTTAAAAATGCTGATCGGATCGAATTCACGGAGTACTTTTAAGGGGAAATCGCTTTCAGCTTTAAGTTCGCCTCCGGGCTCCCTGACAAGCAAGGCCTGATTCCATTTTCCGTCATTAAAACCCGGCTTATCCCAACCCGGCTGCTCCATCCTTGCATCATAATCTTCTCCTCCGAAGATGCTTGCGAATGTAACCGGAGAAGGTATGGTTCTCCATGCCTCATCACTGGCAACAACTTCTTCAGTGCCATCATGGTACCTGATTAAAATATTTACGATCAGTTTAGGCGCCCCGTACGTTATTACCAGCTTGTAATATCGTTCCCTGTTGATGTTATAAAAGCCATTACCCACTATAGCACCAATCGAATTCGGCCCTTTTTTCAGGTTTTCCGTCACATCAAATGTGTTGTACAAACAAGTTTTCTGATAATTAGTCCATCCGGGTGAAAGGAAACGGTCACCAATCTTGCTGCCGTTCAAATAAAGTTCATACTGGCCAAGACCACATATGAAAACAAAAGCCTCTTTTACTTTTTTATTTATAGTGAAATCTTTACGGAAATATGGAACTACAGAACGTTTTGTTGCAATGTCTCCTTCTATCTTTATTCCTTTATGAATTCCCGGAACGAGAAGCAATGAGTCGGGGATATCTTCATAACCGATCCATTTTGAATCGCCCCAGTCTTTCATTTCACAAAGACCTGTAATAAAATAACCGTTATTACTCCATCCTGAAGGATTGCCATCTCCGTCCCAGACTCTTACTTTCCAGAAATATTTATTTGCCGGTTCAAGGGCAGGACCTGAATAGGGGATCCATGATGTCTGGTCAGAAGAAATCTTCCCGGAGTTCCATAAAACGGTATTCTCCGGATCCAGGTTCTTTGGATCCTGGTCAAGGATTATCTGATAGGCCGACTGTACTCTTCCTCTTTCTTCAGATGAGACGATCCAACCGAAATCAGGAACCGACTCTGTTCCTGAAGGATTTGTAAGGTTATTGCATTTCAGCTCATCAGGATATATGTCTGAAAGATCTCCTCTTGAGCAGGAAAAGAGTAGGATAGGCAGGATAAAAAGTGGGATAAAAAGTTTCATAAAAGTAGTTTCCGGATAATGATTTTTAATTGGGCTAAAACTTATCTACATTAAAGATATAAGAATTCCCCTTTTCGGTAGAAGTCAATTCAAGAACCTTACCTTGATAGCTAAGCTTTAGCGGATTCCCCAGTTTTGAAATGATCTTTGCCTGTTTCAGTGCCCCGTTCTCCCAATCAATATCAACCTGGAATCCGCCACGGGCCATAATTCCATAAATATGTCCCGTCTTCCAGGCTGAAGGCAATGCAGGCAGTAATTCAACTTCCCCTGCATGGCTCTGAAGCAGCATTTCCGTAATGCCGGCAGTCCCGCCAAAATTTCCATCTATCTGGAAGGGGGGATGATTATCAAACAAATTGGTAAGAGTCGATTTTGTCATCGATAATCGATTGTCTTTTTTGCGGCTTCGAGAAATTCAGGATTGCGCTGTTGTGTTATCTGATCGCCGGGGTGAAGCCCGTAAAGATGAGAAATGTGGCGATGACCGGGCTCTGCCTCTTCAAATTCCCCCGACCATTCCATGATACGTCCGTCAGAGCCGATCTTAACAGGTGTCAGGTTCTCCAACGTCTTCTCCATTTTCTTTCTCAAAGCTTTATCAGTATCCAGCACTATGCTTGCCTTTATCGTATTCTGAAGAAGGTCACGTATTATCATGTGGTCCATTGTCGGACCCATAACCATACTTGCATTTCCGCCACCTCCGGGTATTATAAAACTGTTTTCGGGCGATATGGAGGGACCGGAAACAAGCAATCCGGTTCCTGGATCTTTGACAAGCCAGTCCATGCAGAATTCTGCTGCTTCCTTCATGATCGGATAAGATTTTGTTCTCAGGTATTCCACATCTCCTCCGAACTGATAATGATCCCATATATTCTGGCAGCTCCATGCAATACCCATTGGCCACATTCCGTACCTTATCGCACCCATTGGTTCTGTATAGTGCCATACGTCGGTTGTGTAATGAGCAACGATCCCATGCATTCCGTAAACTTCCTTAGCCGTACGCCTGGCGTTAGGCCTCATTGCATCAATGAAATCAATGAAGGGCTCCTGCATTTCCCCGAGGTTCGTGATTTCTGCCGGCCAATAATTCATCTGGATATTTATATTAATATGATAGTCTGCGCTCCAGGGTACGCGCAAGCCGTCAGCCCAGATACCCTGGAGATTGGCAGGCAGATCCCCCGGCCGTGAGCTGCTTATAAGAAGGTACCTTCCAAACTGGTAGTAAAGTTCAATCAGATCAGTATCAATATATCCATTCTGCATTGCAGTGAGCCTGGCATCAGTTGTGAAGAAACTGCCATCGCTCGATCCGAGATCAATGGAAACACGATTGAAAAATGACTGGTAATCAGCTACATGGTCTCTTTTTATATCTGTATATGAACGTTTTACAACATATGACATATTATTTGAAGAGACTTCTGCAGGATCCTTCCCGAAATAATCTGTGGCTGCTGTCAGAAAAACTGTTGCTGAATTTGCCTTTTCAACCCTGATGCTGTCGCCGCCATAAAATACTTTTCCTCCTTCAGCAATGAGCCTGAGTCTGGTTTCCATCTTAACACCTGTACCATCTCCGACATGTTCCTTCATAATTATCATATTTCCTTCAGATGTAATTGCAGCTTTATTCCCTGGCCGTGAAAGTCTTACCGTGAATGTCATCGCCCCCTCATTATCTGCAGTAAGTCTGACTATAAGTGCCTGATCAGGTGCGCTTGAAAAGATCTCACGGGTATAGTTAACCTGTCCGGTTGTGTAATTAACTCTTGCTATAGCTTCTTCAATGTTGAGTTCGCGCCTGTAGTTAGAGACTCCGCGCAGGGATCCAAAATCGAATGTCAGATCCCCCAGTGTCTGATAGGATGAAGCATTATCGCGTCGGAAACTTCCAAGGATACCGCTCTGGGCAAGCTTTTCAGCCTCCTTGTATTTACCTTCAAAAAGAAGCTGACGTACTTTGGGAAGGCTTTTCAATGCCTCAGGATTGGCATCCCAGCGGGGCTGCCCGGTCCACACGGATTCCTCATTCAGCTGAAGCCGTTCCTTGTCAATGCCTCCGAAGATCATTGCACCAAGTCTGCCGTTTCCAACCGGAAGGGCTTCGTTCCAATTTTCTGCAGGTTTTGTGAACCAGATCTTTAAAACAGAGAATTGATCCTGACACCAGACCGGAGAGAAGTTCATGGAAGTGAAGCTGAAAACTGCGATAAAAACAAGGGCGATCCGTGATTTCATTTTAGAGGTTTTAATAAGTAAAAATAAGATATTATTTAGATCAGGTATTATCCATGACCCCCTTTTCATTCCCCCCAAGGGGGGAAATATTTTCTCCCCTGTAGGGGAGACGTCGCGCAGCGACAGAGGGGGTCCTGGGACGACAAAAAAAAGGACATGTAAATGCATGTCCCTTTAAGAAAAATCTAAGCATCTTATTTCCTCAGCAGGTCGCGGATCTCTGTGAGAAGGGTTTGTTCTTTTGTGGGAGCCGGTGGTGCAGGTGGAGCTGCAGGAGCAACCTCATCTTTCTTTTTGGCTGCATTGATGGCTTTTATTAAAAGAAATACTGCCAGTGCCACAATAATAAAATCAAAAGTGACCTGAAGGAAATTCCCGTAATTCCACCAAACCTCTTTGGCGGCATTCGGGTTAATATCGAGTTTAAGTTCGGTAAAGCTTACTCCACCGATCAGCATACCAAGTGGTGGCATGATTATGTCGCTCACCAGTGATGATACTATTTTGCCGAATGCTGCACCGATAATAATACCGACAGCCATATCGACAACATTACCTTTCATTGCAAAGGCTTTGAATTCATCTAATATTTTCATAGTTATTGGTTATTGGTGATTAGTGATTAGTGATTAGTGATTGGTGATTAGTGATTAGTGAATTGATTAAGGGATTAGAATTTATAGGAGAAACCGGCTCCGAATATTTCCTTGAATTGTACTTTAGAACCAACTGATTCACCAGCCTCAATTATCCCGTTCCCGTTTTTATCGAAAGGAACCTTGATATTATCATCGTAAATCAGGACTGTATTAAAATTTACAGAAATGTATTTATTTACTTTCATGCCGAGCAATGTCTCCCAGTTAACATCTATATTCTGAGGATTATCCAGATAGTTAGAAAAGAGATCAATTTTTGTAGTAAAGGATATATTCTTCATGAATTCACCTTTGAAATCATTCTTTGTATATATCGATCTTATATATCCTCCAAACTCGCTCTTTATTGTTTCCCCTGGTTTTACACCAAATGCTCCGGCATTTGAAAGATCTTTATCTGTAACAAAGGTAAATTTAGAGGTCAGGGGTGCAATAAATGCACTGAAATATGCATTGGGCTTATAATCGAGACCAAGTGCGACCAGGAGGTAGCCAGGGGATAAAAGGTCGGATATTTTATTCTTTGGTGTAGCTTCATAATTCCACCCGGGAGTCATCTGTGTCTTGAAATTCACCAATGCAGCATAGTACAGATTCTTAAAAGCCTGCCTCCCATACTTTGATAAAAAATCTATTTTATCATCAGTTTTCCTGGTATTTCTGTTATCACCTTTTCCCTGTGATAAAAGGCCATATCCAAGATCGAGTGAATTATCCCAATTCGATTTGCCTTTTTTCAAATTGGCAAATACAGCAAATATTCCGTTTACGGCCACTGAATTCTGTCCACCGGCTGACCAGTTTGTAAG
>JAPLDY010000078.1 GCA_026391595.1 Bacteroidia bacterium | reverse complement strand
GCCGCTGCCTGTATAAACATCGCCTGTATTTTCCCGTACAACAACATAATCAATGTGTTCTGGTCCTTTGTCTTTCAGAGGCGTTGCAACACCCGGATATAGCTTTATTGGACGCAGGTTAATATACTGATCAAGTTCGAACCGTAATCTAAGCAGAATGCCCTTTTCAAGAATACCTGGTTTGACATCAGGATGCCCGATGGCTCCAAGGAAAATTGAATCGTACTTGTTCAGCTCTTCGGTTGCAGATTCAGGAAGCACTTCACCAGTCCTCAGGTATCGTTCTCCACCAAAATCAAATTCTTCATAGTTTATTTTGAAACCAAATTTTGAAGCGGCTGCACTGAGAACTTTTCTGCCCTCCCTGACAACTTCCGGACCCGTACCGTCTCCCGGAATTACTGCAATGTTGTAAGTTTTGCCCATATTAATTCAATTAGTTATTATCATTCATGTTTACCAGATTCTTCTTTCCGGCTATCATTTCATTATTCTCAAAAATATTCAGCATCTTTTCTGTTGCCTTTATAGCCGATTCCGTCTGGTCGGCATCGAGCCCCTTTGTCTTGAATTCCCTGCCGTTAAAACTCCAGGTGATAACTGTTTCGACAAGGGCATCGGTCTTTCCTCCCGGAGGTATAGATACCTCGTAATCAGTAAGTAATGGGAGCGGTTTTTCGAGCCTGTCGTATATGACCCTAAGCGCTTTCATAAAGGCATCATATTGTCCGTCGCCTGATGAGGTTTCCTGGTAAAGGTTTCCGTCAATCTCGATCTGAACGCTGGCTGAAGGCTTGAGTCCATAAGAGAGAGAAAGCGAATAGTTTTTTATAAATATTTTATAATCAATAGCATCTGAACCGAGCACATCTGAAATTATAAACGGAAGATCCTCTATTGTGACACTCTCTTTCTTGTCGCCCAGCTCGATAACTCTTTGCGTTATCTTTTCTATTGATTCAGGACTAAGCGATAATCCGAACTCTTCAAGGTTCTTCCTGATGGTCGCCTTGCCCGATTGTTTCCCAAGAGCATATTTTCTTTTCCTTCCGAATCTCTCAGGAAGAAGATTATTATAATAGAGGTTGTCCTTGCTATCGCCGTCCGCATGGACACCTGATGTTTGTGTAAAGACATTCTCACCGATGACGGGCTTATTGACCGGGATGCGTATACCGCTGAAAGTCTCGACAATTCTGCTTGCCCTGGTTATCTCGAACTCGTTGACGCCAGTCTCGACATTGAGCTGATCGCGTAGTACACCTATCACGCTTGAAAGGGGAGCATTGCCTGCTCTCTCCCCGAGTCCGTTTATTGTTGTGTGGATCCCTTTAATCCCTGCCTTAACAGCTGCAAAGACATTGGCTACAGCCAGATCATAATCATTATGGGGATGAAAATCGAAATGAAGCGACGGATATCCTTCAACGATCTTCCTGCAGAAATTAAATGTCTGTTCCGGGTTCAGAATGCCAAGCGTATCAGGAAGCATGAATCTTTCTATATGTTCATCCTTCAGGGAATCGAGCATATAGAGTACATAATCCTCTGAATTGATCATACCATTCGACCAGTCTTCGAGATAGATATTCACCTGCATATCAGCCGCTTCTGCTTTCCTGATTAGTTCTTTTATATCTCCTGCATGATTCTCAGGTGTCTTCCTGAGCTGTTTCTCGAGATGACGCAGCGACCCCTTGCAGAGCAGGTTTATGACCTTCCCTCCGGCATCCCTGATCCAGTTAAGTGAGACATCTCCATCGACAAATCCGAGAACCTCGACTTTCCCATGAAGGTTATTGTGGCGTGCCCACCCTGTTATCTGCCGTATGGCTTCAAACTCACCTGAAGAGACTCTTGCCGAAGCAACTTCAATACGGTCGACCTTCAGATCCTTCAGGAGAAGCTTTGCTATGTGAAGTTTCTCCAGTGGAGAGTAGGAGACTCCCTGGGTCTGTTCGCCATCGCGCAGTGTGGTATCCATTATCTCGATTCTCATCTCTTAAGCGTATTTCTGAATTCATATGCGGTAATCATCTCCTTTATACTCAGAAGATAGTCAATGTCATCGAGACCTTTCATCAGGCACTCTTTCTTAAATTTATTGATCTCAAAGCTCACAGGTTCCCCATCAGGAAGAACTGAAAGCGACTGCTTGCCAAGGTCTATTCTTACCATTGTTCCAGGCTCGGTATTAATCAGTTCAAGAAGATATTTCAGATAATCCTCCGGAACGATAACAGGTAACAGGCCGTTATTCAGTGCATTATTCCTGAATATATCGGCAAAGAAGCTTGAAACTACTGCCTTGAATCCATAGTCTGAAATTGCCCATACGGCATGCTCACGGCTCGATCCGCAGCCAAAATTCTTCCCTGCTACCAGTACCTGACCTTTGAAAGCAGGGTCATTTAAGACAAAGGCTTCGTTTTTATTCCCTGCCTTGTCAAATCTCCAGTCGCGAAAAAGATTCTCTCCGAATCCGGTCCTCGATGTTGCGCTAAGGAACCGTGCCGGTATAATCTGATCTGTATCGACATTTTCCAGCGGAAGAGGAACGCAGGCAGACTCCAGTATATCAAATTTCATTTTTTGCATTTCAGAATGTATTGATTGTTAATCTTTCAACAGGTCTCTGGGGTCAGTTATCCTGCCAGTGACTGCAGCTGCAGCCGCAGTAAGCGGACTGGCAAGCAGCGTTCTAGCTCCAGGTCCCTGACGTCCTTCAAAATTCCTGTTCGATGTTGAAACCACATACTTCCCGGCAGGTATTTTGTCTTCATTCATAGCCAGGCAGGATGAGCATCCCGGCTGACGAAGCTCGAAACCTGCTGAATTCAGTATTTTCACAAGCCCTTCATAAATTGCCTGTTGCTCAACACGTTTTGATCCCGGGACGATCAGAGCAGTGACACCCTTGGCTTTTTGCCTTCCCCTGACAAGACCGGCAAAGGCTCTTAGATCTTCTATACGGCCGTTTGTACAACTTCCGGCAAAAACAAAATCTATTGGGTGTCCCAGCAATTTCATTCCGGGCTTAAATCCCATATAATCAAGTGATTTAAAAAATGAAGAAGTATTGTCTCCTTCAGGAATTGTTTCATCTATGCCCATGCCCATTCCTGGATTTGTTCCAAATGTTATCATGGGCTTGATATTTGAAGCATCGAATTCAAGCTCCCGATCGAAAGCTGCTCCTTCGTCACTTTTAAGCACTCTCCATCTTAGGAGCATAGATTTGAATTCATGACGATCAGCAACCGCCGGGATCTTATTCAGATACTCATAAGTGGTATGGTCAGGAGCGATCAGACCGCCCCGGGCACCCATCTCGATGCTCATATTGCAGACAGTCATTCTTTCCTCCATGGTCAGTGAAGTTATTGCTGTTCCGGCATACTCGACAAAATATCCGGTAGCTCCGCCTGAAGAGATACGGGAAATAATGTAAAGTATCAGATCCTTTGAGGTTACTCCATGGCCAGGCCTGCCGTTCACTCTGATCCTCATGTTTTTTGGCTTTGACTGCAGGACACACTGGGTGGCAAGCACCATCTCCACTTCGCTTGTTCCGATGCCGAAGGCTACGGTCCCGAAGGCTCCATGGGTAGATGTATGGCTGTCGCCGCAGACTATAGTCATGCCAGGCAGGGTATAACCAAGTTCCGGTCCGATAACATGAACGATTCCGTTCTTAGGGTGGTTGAGTCCGAAATGCTCGATCCCGAATTCCCTGCAGTTCTCTGCCAGCTTATTAACCTGATTGCGCGAAAGCACTTCCCTTATTGGGAGGTGCTGGTCGGTTGTAGGTATGTTATGATCGGCAGTAGCCAGCGTCTTGTTCGGGTGCAGGACAGGGATACCCCTGGCTCTCAGACCGTCAAATGCCTGCGGGCTGGTCACTTCATGAATATAGTGCTGATCTATGTACAGAACCTCGGGTCCACCTTCAATTGAAGGGACCACATGGCTGTTCCAGATCTTGTCAAATAATGTTTTTGGTGTCATTTAATCTTTGATATAGCGTCAATAAATGCTTCCACTGAAGCTGTAATAATATCCGTGTTTGTTCCAAATCCATAATATATTTTTCCCTGATGTTCCACCTGGACATGCACTTTGCCGAGGTCATCGCTTCCTTTGGTAATAGCCTGAATAAGGAACTCCTCAAGGTGTACTGTCTTGCTTATCAGGTGCTTGACTGCAGTAAATGCAGAATCAATCGGTCCGTTTCCTGATGATGTCGAAGTGTGAACTTCACCATTGATCCTTATGCCGACAGTAGCGACAGGTATAGCAGATTTTCCGCAGTTTACCTGCAGAAGCTCCAGCTTCAGGGCCTTCTCTCCCTGAGCAACCTCGCCCATGAGGATCCGGATATCTTCATCATTGATCTCCTTTTTTTTGTCAGCAAGGAGAAGGAAGCGATGATAAATCTCATCAACCTCTTCCTTTCCCGGAGTGAAGCCCATCTGTTCAAGCCTGTGTGTTAAGGCGGCTCTTCCGCTTCGGGCAGTAAGAATTATAGATGATTCCCTAATCCCGACTTCGACAGGATCGATGATCTCATAATTCTCTCTGTTCTTCAGGACACCATCCTGGTGGATGCCCGACGAATGAGCAAAAGCATTCCGTCCGACGATGGCTTTATTTGCCTGTACAGGCATGCTCATCAGAGTCGAAACCAAACGGCTGGTACTGAAGAGGAGCTTCGAGTTGATGTCGGTCCTAAGCTTTAGGTCGTGATGGCTTTTTACGATCATAGCAACCTCCTCAAGTGATGTGTTTCCTGCTCTTTCCCCAATACCGTTAATGGTCACTTCAACCTGCCTTGCTCCATTGAGAACACCCATCATGGTGTTGGCTGTGGCCATCCCGAGGTCGTTGTGGCAATGAGTGGATATAGTTGCCTTATCGATATTGGGGACATTTTCCACCAGGTAGCGGATCTTTGCTCCGTATTCTTCAGGCATGCAGTATCCGGTTGTGTCAGGGATATTTACAACAGTAGCGCCGGCTTTGATGACAGCCTCTATGACCTTTGCAAGATATTTATTTTCGCTTCTGCCTGCATCCTCAGCGTAAAACTCGACATCCTCGACAAACTTCTTGGCATATTTTACAGCATCTGCAGCTCTTCTGAGGATCTCTTCCGGTGTAGTCCTGATCTTGTATTTGATATGAAAAGGAGATGTGCCAATCCCGGTATGGATCCTTTTTCTCTTTGCATGTTCAAGTGCCTCGGCTGCCACTTCGATATCCTTTTTTACAGCACGTGTCAGTGCACAGACTATAGGATTTGACACTACTTTTGAGATCTCTACCACCGATTTGAAATCTCCGGGGCTGGAGATCGGAAAGCCTGCTTCTATTACATCTACACCAAGCGCTTCGAGTGCTTCTGCCACCTGGATCTTTTCAATGGTATTCAGCTGGCATCCGGGTACTTGTTCTCCATCCCTCAGGGTAGTGTCGAAAATTATAATTTTATCGTCCATTGTGTAACTTGTTAATTATGAATTATTTCTTTTCCGGTCTCATTTTTCTTACGGCAGCGCCTGCTCTCCATAGTTCGGAAGTTCCAAGTTCTTTCAGTTCGGCATCGAGGAGTTCTTTGTAATTTGCGGAACCTGTAGATTTAAGGACTCGCTTGCACTCTTCGCCTGATTTGACTCTCTTATAAAGTTTTTTAAATACAGGAAGTGTGGCCTTCATGAACTGAGGCCTCCAGTCGAGAGCGCCTCTCTGTGCGGTGGCGCTGCAATTAGAGTACATCCAGTCCATCCCGTTCTCGTCAACGAGACGGATAAGGCTTTGGGTAAGCTCTTCTACAGTTTCATTGAATGCTTCTGAGGGCGAGTGACCATTGTCGCGAAGCACCTTATACTGTGCATCCATGATGCCTGCCAGTGCACCCATCAGAACACCGCGTTCTCCGGTCAGGTCGCTGAAAACCTCTTTTTCGAATGTGGTAGGAAAGAGGTAGCCTGATCCTATTGCAATACCTAATGCCAGTGTGCGGTTCTCTGCCATGCCGGTAAAATCCTGGAAGACTGAAAAGCTTGAGTTGATGCCTGCACCTGCCAGGAAATTGCGGCGTACGCTAGTTCCCGAACCTTTAGGTGCACAGAGGATTACATCAATATCGGCAGGAGGGATGACCCCTGTATGCTCTTTATAAGTTATTGAAAAGCCGTGTGAAAAATATAGCGCCTTGCCCTTAGTGAGGTGCGGTTTTAATTTGGGCCACAGGATCCTTTGTGCTGCATCTGATACCAGATACTGAATTATTGTTCCCTTTGCTGCCGCCTCCTCTACAGGGAAAAGGGTAAGGCCAGGAACAAAACCATCCCTGACAGCTTTGTCCCAGTCGGCTTTGAATTCAGGAGCCTGACCGATTATTACATTAATGCCATTATCCTTCATGTTCATCGCCTGTGCAGGTCCTTGAACACCGTAGCCTATAACAGCTACTACTTCATCTTTAAGTACCTCGCGGGCTTTTGAAAGGGGGAATTCTTCCCTTGTCACTACATTTTCCACAACTCCGCCAAAATCGATTTTTGCCATAATATTTAATTTTAAATTACTATTAGTCAAATCACTAATCACCAATCACTAATCACCAATCACTTCTTCTTTCACCCTGTTCGCTTCATCCATCTCCTTAAGATAAGAGTTGAGCTCCCTTACCTGTTTTGTTATCGCCACTCTTCCGGATCTTGCAAACTGGAGGACCCCATATGGCTGAAGATGTGTCAGCAGCTCGCTGATCTCTGTCTTGTGACCTGTTTTTTCAAGAACGATATATTCAGGTGAAACCTCCAGGATACGGGCATGAAATGCACGGACAACATTGTCTATCACATTGCCTGACATCATGCCATTTGTGCTTACCTTGAAAAGAGCAATCTCCTGGTAAATTATCTCTTCAGAAGAATGCACGAACACTTTCAGAACATCCACCAGCTTTTCCATCTGCTTAGCTACCTTTCTTACCATTTCAGGGGTTGTCTTCACCACAAGAGTAAGAAGATGCACTCCCTTTACGGCTGATTCGGAAGCAGTTATGCTTTCGATGTTGATCTGTCTTCTGGTAAGGATTATCGTGATCTGGTTCAGTATTCCTAGATGATCCTCACTGAATAATGATAAAGTGTACTCATGTTTTTCCATTTTTCTTTTTTTTTCTTTTTTTTTCTTTTTTTTCTTTTTTCTACTCTGTGGCCCTCAGTGTCTTCTCGGTGGAACTCTGTGAAAGTTCTTCAAAAATTCTTTTTTTGTTACACAGAGGAAATCCGGAGTCCCGATAGCTATCGGGACACAGAGTTACACAGAGGATTTATGATTTATAGTTTAATGTTACTTCTGAAACCGATGCTCCGGGCTCTACCATGGGCAAAACGTTACCTTCTTTTTCTATTTGTATGTCAAGAAGATAGGGTCCTTCTGCATTAAGCAGACCGGTCAATGATTTTTTGAGATCCTCCCTCTTCACAACCTTTTTTGCCTGGATGCTGAAACCTGCTGCGATTGTAACGAAGTCGGGATTGACAAGTTCTGTCGAGGCGTACCTCTTATTGAAGAACATTTCCTGCCATTGCCTAACCATTCCAAGGTACCCGTTATTCAATATGATTATTTTCACAGGTATTTTGTAATGAAGGATTGTCCCGAGTTCCTGGATGGTCATCTGGAATCCTCCATCGCCAAGGAAAGCTATGACCTGCTTATCGGGTCTTCCGGTTTTTGCCCCTATAGCTGCCGGCAGGCCGAATCCCATTGTCCCCATTCCTCCTGAAGTGACAAGCGAATTGGGTTCTGTAAATTTGAAATAGCGTGCGGCCGACATCTGGTTCTGTCCTACATCAGTCACAATAATTGCATCCCCTTTTGTAAGCTCTGAGACCATGCTTACGACCTCACCCATTCTTATATCGCCTTTTTCAGGTCGTGTTTCCGATTTAATGACTTTCTCATTTTCAGTCTTATCGCAGATCCTGAATTCCCTGATCCAGGATTCATGCGAAGCCTTTTTAACCTGGGGAGTAAGAGCCTGAAGAACCTCCTTTGCGTCGTTGTGTATTTCAAGATCAACCTGTACGTTCTTATTAATTTCAGCTTCATCGATCTCTATGTGTATAATCCTTGCCTGCCTGGCATATTTCTTCAGGTTGCCTGTTACCCGGTCGTCAAACCTCATTCCTATCGCAATTATAAGGTCAGCTTCGTTTGTAAGGAAGTTAGGGCCATAGTTCCCATGCATACCCAGGAAACCCGTATATAGCCTGTGTCCGGCAGGGAAGGAGGAGAGTCCAAGAAGAGTAACGGCTACAGGAATGCCTGTTTTCTCAGCAAATTCCCTGAGTTCCTTTTCGGCTTTTGAAATAAGAACTCCGTGTCCTGCAAGGATCAGGGGTTTTTCAGCATGGTTGATCATTATAGCAGCTGATTCTATTGCCCTGGTATGCAATGGTATATGCGGATTATAAGCTCTCAGGTAGGTGCACTTCCTGTACTTGAAGGGAAGTTTGTCGATCTGCGCATCTTTTGTTATGTCGATCAGGACAGGTCCCGGTCTACCGGTTGTTGCCAGATAAAAAGCCTTAGCTATTGCATCGGGAATATCCTGAGCTCTCTTGACCTGGCAATTCCATTTTGTGACAGGCATCGAAACTCCAAGGATATCGGTTTCCTGGAAAGCATCTGAGCCAATGAGGCTCGAAACAACCTGTGCCGTTATAAAGATCACAGGCACTGAATCGAGGTATGCATTTGCAATCCCGGTTATCAGATTCGTTGATCCGGGCCCTGAAGTGGCAAAGCAAATCCCCGGTTTCCCCGTTACCATGGCATAAGCCTGTGCTGCATGAGCAGCGCCCTGTTCATGCCTTGTAAGGATATGGTTCAGCTTATCTTCAAAGTCAAGCAGCTTGTCGTATACCGGCATTATGGCTCCACCGGGATATCCAAAAATCGTATCCACTCCCTCTTCGATCAGCGATTTCAGCAGGGCTTCTGCCCCTGTTATCTGCTCAAAGCCGTTTAACTTTACCTCTGTCGTCGCTATCTCTTTCTTCGTTTTCATTTCTTCTTTATTTTTTGTCTTGCTGTCTGCCAGTTATGCTCTTTTTTCCGCTGTGCCGCTGTGCCGCTGCACCATTGCACCTTTGTGCCTTATATTATCCTCACAGCCCCTTTATCGGCAGAACTGACCGTTGCTGCATAAGCTCTGAGTGAAGCGGGTATTTCACGGTTCCGTTTCGATGGTCTATATGCTTTTTCAGCTTTGGTTTCCTCATCCTTTCTTCTCAAATTCAATTCATTATCAGTAATTTTTAGATTAATTGTCCTTGCTGAAATATTTATTTCAATTATGTCGCCATCTCTTACCAGGGCCAGAGTACCTTTTGCAGCAGCTTCAGGTGAGATATGCCCTATTGATAATCCTGATGTGCCTCCGGAGAATCTTCCGTCGGTAATAAGGGCGCATTTCCTGCCAAGTCCTTTTGATTTGAGGTAGGAGGTGGGATAGAGCATCTCCTGCATCCCGGGTCCTCCTTTAGGTCCCTCGTACCTTATAACTACTGCATTGCCGGCGTCAACTCTTCCTCCAAGAATACCCTCTGCTGCTTCCTCCTGCGATTCGAATACCACGGCAGGTCCGGTAAATGATAAGAGCTCCGGATCGACTCCCGCAATTTTGACGATACATCCATCAGCCGCAAGGTTTCCGAAGAGCACTGCAAGACCTCCATCTTTGCTATAAGGGTGACCGGTGTCTCTTATACAGCCCTTTTCCCTGTCGGTATCGAGCTGCTCGTACAAGCTTTCATTAAAGCCCATTTCCTGACTTTTTTTCATTGAGGGTGCACTTCTGAAAAGCTCAAAAGCAGCAGATTTGGCTTTACTGTTCAGAATATCCCAGTCGGAAAGGGCTTCCCTGAGAGTCTGGTAATCAACGCGCCTGACTGATGTATCGATAAGATTATTGTGATCCAGTTCAGCCAATATTGCCATTATACCTCCTGCACGGTTCACATCCTGAACATGATAATGAGAGCTTGGTGCAACCTTGCAGATATTCGGGATCTTCCTTGAGAGAGCATCTATGTCCTTCATTGTGAAATCGACCATTGCTTCACAGGCGATTGCAAGCAGGTGAAGGACGGTGTTCGTGGATCCACCCATGGCAATATCAAGCGACATCGCATTCATGAAAGCAGCTTTTGTAGCTATTGACCGCGGCAGGACGCTGCTGTCGCCATCGTCATAAAACTGTTTTGTAATTTCAACTATAAGGTTTGCCGCTTCTGTGATAATTTTCATCCTGTTGACATGGGTGGCAAGCACCGTTCCGTTGCCAGGAAGGGCAAGTCCAAGCGCCTCATTGAGGCAGTTCATTGAATTTGCGGTGAACATCCCTGAGCATGAACCGCATGTAGGACAAGCGCTGCATTCCATCTCATAAAGCTCTCTATCACTTACTTTGTCATCGGCTCCGTCGACCATGACATCAACCAGGTCGAGCTGTCTGTTACCGGAGATGCCGGCTTCCATAGGGCCACCGGATACAAAAACAGCAGGTATATTGAGCCTCATGGCTGCCATCATCATTCCCGGAGTGATCTTGTCGCAGTTGCTGATACAGATCATGGCATCGGCACAATGTGCATTGATAACATATTCGACACTGTCAGCAATAAGCTCCCGTGATGGCAGGGAATAGAGCATTCCCTCATGGCCCATTGCTATCCCGTCGTCGATGGCGATAGTGTTGAATTCAGCAGCGAAGCAGCCATGCTTCTCTATTTCTTTTTTCACCAGCTGTCCTGTTTCATGAAGATGAACATGTCCGGGCACGAACTGAGAAAATGAGTTCACGATGGCAATTACAGGTTTACCGAAGTTCTCCTCCTTCATGCCATTGGCACGCCACAGGCTTCTGGCACCGGCCATTTTCCTGCCGGTCATCGTTCTAAGGCTTCTGAGCTGATTCTTCATCTCTCCAGATTCTTTAAAAAAAAAGCTTCCCGGTTTTCCGGAAAGCTTTAATATGGTTGTCTTAATACATATTACTCCCGGATCATGTGCTGGGCACAATAATAAGGATTAGAGAAATAATAAGTATTAAGTAATTATTCATTTTTATATTAATTGATCGACAAAAGTAAGTATAATTTTAATATTTCAAAGAAAAACCTTATAAAACCTTAAAAACATTAAAAAAATAATGGAATATTTATATAAAATGGTCGAAAATGTTTCAGCAAACCACATTTTATGGAACCGCTCCGCGGTTTATAGATCAAAATGTCAATTATATTCTATTAATAATGGAACCGCTCCGCGGTTCAGAGGTCATATTTAATCATTCGTATATTCATTGATAAACATCGGAGATGTTCCATCAATGCTTGTAGATATTATCAAAATGAATTATATACCCCGGAGGGGTTCCATGATTATTTTTTCGTGGACCTTGTCATATACCCGCCTCCAGCACCCAGGTCAATTTCAATAATATCATCGCTTTTTGCAGTTCCGGCAGATATATCTGCATCGGCAGGATTCTCCGGGTTATCCTTCAAAATCAATGTATTATAACTTCCCAGCCCCAGAAATGACAACGGTATTCTCACCGTCTTCGGTTTAAGTCCGTTTATAACCGAAAGAAACCATGTCGTACCTTTTCGCTGTGCATAAATTGCCAGTTCACCGATCTCTGAGGGTGGCAGCACAATCGTTTCATCCCAGACCGCCGGGATGCTTCTTATCATTTCAGCACATGGATTTGCAAGGATATTTGCCGGATTCGCAGCATAGGTTATCACGGGTGCAGAGAATATTGCTGCCGTGGCTGTCTGGTGCACCCAGGTTGTATTCTGCCGGCGGGCTCCGAAATGACATACTGAATAATCAGCCGGTCCGGCGATCATCCTTGTGAACGGGATTGTCGTTTCGTGAGTTGCCCTGTCCAGCAGCTTGCTGGCCTCCATTCCTTTCACTCCTTCATAGATCATTGCATTGGGGTATGTTCGCCATAATCCGGTCGGTTTGTCGGCTCCGTGGAAAATGCAGACAAGCTTAAGCGCTGCTGTTTCCTTTAGAATTGTTTCATACAGATCAATCACCTCTTTTGCTTCATGGTCGAAGAAATCGATTTTCAATCCGGCGATTCCAAGATCATGACACCTTTGAAAAAGCTCCTTTCTGGCTTTCTGATCGTAAAGGGTATTTGAATGTTTCCAGACAATAATCCCGACACCGAGTTTCTTTGAATAATCGACAAGCGCTTTCAACGAATCATCAGGCCATTTACTCCAGAATCCTTCCAGGATATTATATTCGAATCCCAGATCTGATGCCAGTCTCGAAAACTCCTTCATGTTCTTCAGCGTCTGATCACCACCTCCGTCGAGATACCTCCAGACGGCACGACCAGGCTTAACCCATTCTGTAGCAGCACCTTCAAGGAATAGAGACTTATCGGGCGGTGGACAAAGGCTGTATACGGCATCGCTGTTGACTAGGGTATTCAGGTCTGTGCCGGCAATAATTACACGCCATGGAGTTGTGATGGTTCCCTTTATCACTGCAATATGCGATAACCTTTCGACATCTTCTTTTTTGTAGCGTAGAACATATGGATAAGAGGCCGGATGACTATGTCCAAGACGTACTGTAAATCCATTTTTACCGTCAGATTGCAGTGCCATGCCTGCATAACCGATCAGGTCAGCTTCGGTTACAGACAGGTATCCGGCATCATCAGGAAGCTTTACAGTAAGTGGAGGGGCTGCCCATTGCCCGGCAGGAATTGTGTCGATCAGCTTTTTGACATGGACTCCTTCATAGTGCATATACAGGTCGTGATACCATGCAATGCTTTTTAAAGGCAGCTTGAAAACTGTTGATTCATCCGGTGCCCGGGAAATGTTTTCGTCGCCCGGAACAATAAAGCGGAATGCCACGGCATCATTGAACACCTTTGCTTCCAGAGAGTATTTAATACCGGTTTTAATATGCCTGAAAGAGACTGAAGCTCCATTGAAATGGTTTTTCGCAACAGAATGTAGACCGGCAAGCGGAAAGGTTTCATCAGCGCTGAATTTCCTGATGCGTATCTGTTTTATGCCTGTGGTTATGCAGCTTTCATCGACCGACATGAGAAGGGGAGAAGGATCGATTATCGTTTCCCCGTTCAGGGTTATGGACATAGTAAGCTGACCATTAATATTTCCGAGCGACAGGTTAATAGTCCCGTTTGGGCTGGCAAGATAAATTTGTTCAAGAGAAGGGATTACTGCCTGTATTGTGCAAAATTGCCAGAATAGAAGGATTATTGATAGTAATTTAATTTGTGATTTCATCATAACTTTATTTATTACACATAGTTACACAGAGTCATTTCTCTGTGGATCTCTGTGGTCCTCTGTGTCTCTCTGTGCAAGTTCTTCAAATCTTGAGTTTTAAGTGTTTTCTACTTTGCCAGCGGGCCAACATCTTCTATTGTCAGCGGCCGGTTTGTTTCCGGGATATCCGGATAATTGCCGGCAGCTGCGGCCAGAGTTTCCCTGAATCTGGCTTTATCAATTTCGGTAACTATAAATCCCGATTGAGGCATATCTCCGCCACTGGTATTCCATAGAACATTTCC
This sequence comes from Bacteroidia bacterium, assembly GCA_026391595.1. Lineage (GTDB taxonomy): Bacteria > Bacteroidota > Bacteroidia > Bacteroidales > VadinHA17 > LD21. The sequence continues at coordinate 10,741 of JAPLDY010000078.1, read as the reverse complement.
TTCCCATTTTGCATCAGGGTAGGGCCCATTGACCGATACCGGACTTCCTCCCCTGATCAAGTTATACGAAAAGTTAATACCTGTTGCTCCGAGGCCGCCGTTTCGTCCCGGCATCTGGTAACTTGACTCACAATCAATTATTACGTTATAGACCACATTTACTCTGTCAGCTCTGTCATGACAGGTAAGCTTTGAACCATCCTTCACCTCACCATCACCATTGGTACATACTATTGCCTTCTTGCAATTCATGAAATAGTTGTTGTATATAAGATGGTCATCGCCGCTGAACCGCAAGCCTGTTGTATTTATAAAGAAGTTGCCATATACCTGGCTGTTGTTGCCATGACGGATCGAGCACTCCTCGCTTCGTTCCCCGAAGGTGTTGAATCTTATAATATTATTGCATGATTTATGGCAGATGGCTCCTTCGTTTTCCCCTTCGGTCCTTTCAAACAGGTTATATTCAACTATACAAAAAGCCTGGTCCATGCTTCTCCCGCTTAACCCGATCTGGATTGCAGAGCAGTTATTTGAAGTTGCAGGAAAATCATGAAAGTAATTATGATGTATCCATGTCCTTTTTGCCATCCTGTCGCTGCCCGGACCCTGAACAGAAATCATCTGTCCCTCATCCTTCTTGTTCTGAAAGGTGTTGTAGCTTATCTCGCAATCATCGCCGGAGACATTAAGATAGGGTTTGGAGCCTGATCCTGTGGGAGCGCACTCAAAAACATTACGGGTTATAATGCAATGTGTTGCGCCGGCTTCAATCCTGCATGTGCCTGTTTTATGTGTAAACCTGAAGCCCTTAATTATAATGTATGATGAAGAAGGATTAATGAGAAATCCATTTGTCCCGGAGATCTCAACATCGCCAATAGTCTCAGCTTCAATGGTTATTGGTTTATCTGCAGATCCCTGTTTAGAGATCACGATGCTTTCAGCAGTCGTATAAGTTCCGTTTGCAACAATTATCCTGTCACCGGGATTGGCGGTGGTGATTGCCTGCTGCAGAGATAATATCGAATTGATTTTGATTTCTTTCGGTACATGTGGTACTGAAGAAATCAATAAAATGAGGATTAAAATGAATGTCTTCATGTATTTTTTCTCTGTGTCTCTCTGTGCTTCTCCGGATTTCCTCTGTGAAAGTTCTTAATGCTGAAAAGAAGAACTTACACAGAGTGACACAGAGGCCTTCACTTCGTTCAGGCTTACACAGAGTTCCACAGAGGTCGATCTATTTTGTTATCGGTTGTACATTCGCTACTTTCCCTTTTACATCTACTCTTACAACCGTCACCAGTGGATCGGGTGCTGTTGCCGGAAGGGTGATTGTAAGATTGCCGTCTTTGGCAAGAGTGGCTTTTACTTTGGCACCGGTTGCAAGAAGCTTTGCCGATACAACACTATTCTTTACTTCCGGGATGACAAGCTTGCCGTCTGTAGGCCATTCGAAGACAGAGAAATAGAGAGAAGTGCCGTTTTTGGTCTCTTTCTTTGTGCAACGGCCCCATGGGAAAAGTCCCCAGGGACTCGCTTTTGTTCCATAGACAGCTTCGCCGTTAGCTTTCATCCACTTGCCCATCGTTGCAAGGATCTCAACGCTTTCCGATGGAAATTCCCCTTCAGCTGTAGGGCCGACATTCAGCAGGAAGTTACCTCCTTTGGAAGCAATATCCAGCAGGTTCTGAATAAGTTTCTGAGGCGATTTGTAATTATGATCATAGCTCTTATATCCCCATGTGCCGTTCATAGTCATACAGGTTTCCCAGTCGGTTCCGTCGAGATCAGCAAGGTTCGGAATTCTCTGTTCAGGTGTCTTATGGTCGCCAGGGAAATTCGGTCTTTTCAGACGGTCGTTTGTAATTATCTGAGGCTGAAGGGCAAGCAGAGACTGAAGCTTTGTTGCTGCCTCATCGGTCATATTTGTTGGTGTATCCCACCAAAGGACAGCCAGTTCTCCGTAGTTGGTGAGAAGCTCTCTTACCTGCGGCACAGCAACATCATTTATATACTGGTCGAAGGTCTTGGTTTCCTGCCTTGGATCCCAATGTCCCTTATGCTCTTTTGTATAAGCATCAATGGTTACTGAATCGGGATTTGCCCATCCTTCTTTTGTCAGTTTACGGGCGGCAGAACCTCCCGGATTATTCCAGTCCTGAGCCTGTGAATAATAGAATCCCAGCTTAATGCCATATTTCTTACATGCTTCTGCAAGAGGTTTAAGAAGGTCCTTGCCATAAACTGTAGCATCGACAACATTCCATTTACTGGCTTTTGATTCAAAAAGGGCAAAACCGTCATGATGCTTTGAGGTTATCACGATGTATTTCATTCCGGCATCTTTCGCCATCCGAACCCATGCATCAGGATCATATTTTACAGGGTTGAACTGTTTTGCCATGTTCTGGTAGTCGTTTACCGGAATCTTAGCGCGGTTCATTATCCATTCTCCGATACTTCCTATCTGGCGGCCATCCCATGTACCGGCCGGAACAGAATATACACCCCAGTGGATAAACATTCCGAATCTCGCATCGCGCCACCATGCCATGCGTTCGTCTTTTGGAAGCTGCTGTGCAACAAGGAATTGCCCCATAAAAATTGCCAATAACATTGTAATAATCGTTTTTTTCATATTGATTAAAGTTTGGTTAATATCTCATTTTTCATTCCATCCAGATTATTGGATTCCTTACAGGCAGGTTTCTTATTACTTCCTCAACTTCCGGGAAATGTTCAAGTGATTTCCATGTTTGAAACCATGATCTGACACCAAATTCCTTTGCTCCGAATACCAGAAAAGGCTGAGCTACGGGCCATTCATCCCAATACATAACATCGTGCGGATATGTCCATTTACTTTTATCTGCAATATATGGAAAAAGAAATTCAATCCCTTTCTTCAGCGACTTGCCATCGGCAGTCTGGTAGTTGATAAGGTCATTTTTACTGTCTGAAAGGATAAGACATACCATCGTCATGGCATCGAGGTTAAAGAGTGAATAACCGTAAGGTTTGGTCCGTCTCAGTTCTTCGGGGAAGCTTCCGTCAGCAGCCATCTGTGCCTGAAGGATTATCTCCGTGTACCGGTCACGACAGAAATCCATTATCTTCTGGTCACCTGTGAGCCTGGCAAAAGCTGCTACCTGCATCACCCAGCATGTTGAATGGTTGTTCTTTGCATTCATCTCATCGTTACTGTATTTATGTGTCATCAGCCATCCGAGATAATCGGAGAACCATGATTTGATAGCTGTAAGAAGTTGTTTATCAACGCATTCTGCATTTTCCATAACACGAATAGCCTGTGCCACCTCCATGAGCTGGATGGTATCTATAATACCTATCCCCCTGCCGGTATATCTTCCCTTAATAGCCTGAGCATAAAGAAGTGAAGGATTCATCATCGTCGCTCTATCGGCGAACCATGCATTAAGATGAACGAATGCCTGCGTGACATACTTCTCGTCGCCGGTTATCCTGTAGGCCGATGCATACAGCCCGACGATCCGGCTAAACCTTATCATCGCCTTGCGGTGTTCAATGAAATTTTCAGGGTTAGTCATGCCGTCACGTTGTATATATGGTCCATCGGGGTTGCCGGGATCGGGCCACCAGTAGTCGCCCTCGGAATAAAAATCATGTACTCCTCCGGCGCTTCTTGCACAAACAAAATCTGTAATGGTAACTGGTTTTTCGACAAGCGCTTTATCGGCCCGGGCTATTATTTCCTCTCTGAGAAAACGGATAGTTTGCCTTTCAATTTTTCTTCCGGGATTACTTCCGGGTGAATTTATTGAAGCAGCTGAAAATACAATGGTAAGAATAATAGCAGGATATTTCATCTGGTGCTTTTCTCTGTGTCTCTCTGTGTCTTCTCTGTGTCTCTCTGTGTAAGTTCTTTATTATTCTTTTATTACACAGAGTTCCATAGCGCAGGTACAGAGGGCCACAGAGATTTAATTGTTAAAGTTTTTCGTTTTCTGCCTTGTCGATCTTCCTGTCAGCTAAATTGAGTGAGCGGAAGATATTAAGATTAGTTACATTTTTAAGTGAAATGGATGGAATGCCTTCAGCTTTCTTTGCTTTTACAAACATGAAATCGGCATTTTTTACATCATCAAGAAAAAAAGCAGGGCGCATATCATTCTCCATAAAGCTTACCTCTATATTATCAAGTTGCACACCGTCGGCATGCCTTATAAAGAAACCATAGGAGGGGAGAGTGCCAAACCTGTACGGTTCCGGATATTCCTTCTCGAAGCCGGGCACCTCTCTTTCAGCCTGTTCCTTTGTACCTCCGCCTTTATAATATATCCTGATATTTGATAGTCTTACATCCTTAATATCATGGCCCGGGTCACCGCTTATTATGCAACCCGACCTTGGATCGGCATTATAAACCGTAATATCAGAGATAATTATTCTTCTTAGCTCTCCCCCCGGAGCATCTGCAGGTCCGCGCATCCTTTCGCCAAGCCTTAAGAATATGGGGGCATTTACAATATCACGCATAGTAATGTTTGTGATTGTAATATCCTCAAGGAGGGCGCCGTCGACAGCCTCAAGCGCAAGTCCGCGGCAGAAGGTAAACACGCAATTTGAGATAGTTATATTCTTAAATCCTCCATTTGATTCTGTGCCGAATTTGATACGCCCTGTAGGACCATTCCCCCCGGCAGCCTGTTCATTCCGCTTGTAGGTTCCGTCAAGAAGAGAGCCCTCCGTAAATCCGGAGACCTGGCAATTGGTAATAGTAACATTTTCGGTTGCTCTTGGAATTCCAAGTCCGAAACTACTCTTCAGACAAATTCCGTCATCTCTCGGAGAGTTTACACTGCAATTTGATATTCTGACATTTAGGCAGCAATCTATATCCATACCGTCGCGGTTCGTATCGATTTTAAGGTTGTCTATTGTCAGATTGTCCACTCCCGTGGCCAGGATCCCGAACCATCCGCCCATGAGGATTGAAAAGTCCCGGAATATCACGTTACGGCACCATTTGAGTGCTATTGCCTTGTTCCCGCTTCCTTCGGGAGCATTGCTGGCACCCCTGACCAGTCCTTTGCCCCAGATAACGCCGGGCCCCATGATTGATATATTCTCAAGGTTCTCGCCCCATATAAGGCTGTTATGCCAATGGCTGTGACCGAAATCCTGGTACTGAAGAGAATCGCCCCATACATTAGGCTCAGCAGGATCATATTTAAAACCATCTGAGGTGGAAGCGGCAAGGATTGTCGCACCCTGATCTATATAAAGTGATATGTTGCTTTTGAGCCTGATTGATACAGAGAGGTATGTTCCTGCCGGAAAATATACAGTTCCTCCTCCTTTTGCCGCAGCCTCTTCGATTGCCCGGTTTATTGACGGAGAATCGAGTGTCTTGCCGTCCCCTTTGGCCCCGAAATCGAGGACGTTATTGACTGTACCGGCTTTAAGGGGAGTCTGTACCGTGACTTTTTTCTTTTCAACGCCGAATGATCCATTGATAGAAAGGAATATAAATATTCCCATCAGTGTAAAATGAAGTATCTTGTTTTTCATGATAAAGTTATTAAAGTCGCCTCTGTACCTTTGCGCCACTGTGCCGCTGCGCCGTCATTTAAACTGCTTCACATATTCAAGGAACTTTTTCGCTGCCCTGTCGAGGTTTTCTATCGATCCTCCGCCCTCAAGCACTTCACACATTTCATAAGTTATATAACCCTGGTAACCTATTTCCTTAAGCGTATTGATAAAGGTCTTGTAATCGAGGAATCCTTCACCTATGGGAACTGCCCTCATCTGTGATTGCAGCTGTGTATAATTGGTCTGGTTAATTTCATATTTGAATCTGGGAAGCTCTTTGTAGTCAGCTGTTGTGGTATGGACGATATATGGTTTCATGGTCAGGAGAGCCTGCCTGATCTCTTCGGATGACAATCCTTCAAGGGTTGGCGACCAGCAGTCGAAGGCAGCTTTTACATTTGGGAGGTTAACCTCATCCAGAAGCCACTTCATTGCATCGTGATGGAGAGCTATGTCGTGGTGGTTCTGAATAGCGAGTGTTACACCGTATTTTGCGGCAATTTTGCCTGCCATCTTCAATCCGTCAACTACAAGGGCATACTGCTTGTCATAAGGAACATCCGGGCGCTCATAGCCTGTATAGATCCTCACCATGCTTGTACCGAGGTCTCTCGCCAGCCGTGCCAGTTTTTGGCAGCAAGCATCACTCCGTCAAAGCCGAGTTCCTTAGCCTTGACCAGGAATTCATCGACAGTCAGTGTAGCCTGGCCGCGCCATATTCCCATATAGCTTACAGAGTGGAGACAGGTTTTGACACGGAAGTCTTTTGGATTTCCTGTGGGCGTCAGCTGACCGTTAACGACAACGGTCGCAGAAACAAAAAATGCCAGTAAAGAAAAAACTCTTTTCATGGTATATAATATATAGGTATAGGTAAAGATTGAAAATATAAAGATATATAATGGAGAAATAAATGCCAAAAAGAACAGATTATTAAGTTTTGATATCGAAAGGATTCGCTGTACTCACCTTCCTGCAGTTCTCTGCTTCAGCGGGAAAGGCTCTCTCTGCTGAAGCAAAGAAGGGATGGAGATTCCTCATTTCGCTTCGCTCCATTCGGAATGACAGATAATACTTATTTAATGGGGGGAGATGAGGCGGAATGCCACATGCATTCCGCCTCATCTCCCCCCTGAAATCCCCAATGAATAGTGTCATTCCGAGTATAACGAGGAATCTCCTCCATCTCCACAGATATTTATATTTCATTACGAAACTAGGAATCTCCTCCTTCATACACGAATTATTCTGGAAGCCAGAATATTGAAAATTACTAATTCCCTGGCAAAGAAAAGGGGAAAGGCAGGGGGTGAGCACTTGTTGAACGAAGGATAAAGGATAAAGTTTTGAATAAACAAAGCTGCAGGACTGCAAGACTGCAAGACTGCAAGACCTGCATGACCTGCATGACCTGCAAGACCTGCAAGACCTCCTTATTTCAATCGGTTGCGTGATGTTGATTTCTTTTTGTAATATAGAATGCTTCTAATTTGAAAAACCTTGTGTTAAAATTATATTTATGTATTGCTTTTTATTTTAATTTTCTTTAACATTGTCAGGTATTAAATGCAACCCTAACCTCAAATACTACTAACCTGGTATTTAAGAAGCATTTATAAGGTTTTGTGATTTTCCCTGACAGCTTTGAAAAAAGAGAGGCTTGTCGGGGAGTGACTGTTTGTTTTAAATGATTTTTAACAACTGGATGAAAAAAAATTACACACCCTCACAGTTTTTCCGGTTCCTGATATTGAATAGTTTGCTATTTCTTTCTCTGAATTTCCAGAATTCAATAATTAGTAATAAATACTAACCAACCCTAACCTTATGAAAAGTAAAAGAAAACAAAGAAAACCGGGATAATCAGAATCCCGTTAACCTACACGAATTTTCCACTAACCTGGCTTAATTATTAATGTTTAATTTCTTTAAATGCATGGAAAAAAATAATGAAAAACAAATGAATTTTGTCAGAAGGTGGTGTCGCAAACCACTGATAATGACAAAATTGTGCATTTTGTTTCTAATATGCTCAATGGCAACTTTTTCGGCAGTTGCAGCAAGCCCCGATGACCCTTCTGCTCCACAGCAGATAACGGTCACAGGAAAGGTGACTGATGCTGCAACGGGCGAAGCTCTCATTGGAGTTACCGTGCTGGTAAAAGGTACCACAACCGGTGCCCTTACCGACATAAACGGTAACTTCTCAATCCCTGTAGCAAGCAGGCAGCCTGTAACATTGGCAATCTCCTTTATCGGCTATACAGCCCAGGAAGTTCTGGTAACCCCCGGAACTGCTGTTGCTGTAGCCCTGGCACTTGAGGTGACACAGATACAGGAGGTTGTTGTAATAGGATATGGCACCCAGAAAAAAGAGAGTGTTGTTGGTGCTGTCACACAGGTAAACTCCCAGGCTCTTATGCAAGCAGGCGAAACAAACATCACCAATGCAATAACCGGTAAACTTTCAGGTGTGCTCACAATCCAGCAGGATGCAGAACCCGGATCCGACAATGCAACTATTTATGTCCGCGGTCTCTCAAGCTGGAACGGCAGTGCCCCTCTGGTACTCGTCGACGGTGTAGAACGTGACTTCTCCTCCCTCGACCCCAATGAAATTAATACCATATCGGTTCTTAAGGATGCATCTGCAACCGCAGTATTCGGTGCAAAAGGCGCTAACGGCGTTATCGTCGTAACAACAAAACGCGGTCTTCTGGGCAAACCAAAGATGGACTTCTCAGGTGCCTATGGCCTGCAGACTGCGACCAGGAAGCCCGACCAGATCGATGCATATACAACAATGAATATGTACAATGTGGCGTTGATGAACAAGCAGGACTTTTCCATTCTGAAATCGCAATATCAGCTCTCACAATGGAAGAGTCCGTCAACACCGTTAAAAGCACTGGAGTATCCCGATGTAAACTGGTTTGATATGTGCACAAATGATTTTGCACCGATAAGCAATGCAAACCTTAATATCACAGGTGGTACCGAGTTCGCTAAATACTTCCTCTCCTTCGGGTACCAGTATACCGGTGATTTCTTCAAGGGAACCAACGAAAACATGTTTGACAAAAGGTATTATAACCATAAATTCAACTACAGGATCAACCTCGACTTCAACATTACTAAATCTACTATTCTCTCAATGAACGTTGGAGGTATACTGAATGTGAAAAACAACGGCGGTGCAGACTGGAGGGCCCTTTACTCCACGGGAGGTATCGCAGCACCATCCTATTATCCTGCCTGGGTAATGGAACAGGTTCCTGACCTCAATTACCCCGGCATAGTTCCGGTAGACAGATTCGCTTACCCGATCGGAGAATATACAGCTAATCCCTATCGTTCTCTGAAATCCGGTACCATGAACAAGGATCTGGGGTCAACGCTTTTTACTGACCTTATTCTTAAACAGGAACTTGACTTCATAACCAAAGGCCTTTCCGTGAATGGAAAAGTGTCGCTGAGCAGTTATTACGTCAACAGACTTAAGACCGGCTCAATAACATACCCTCAGTATATATTGTATTTCGACCGTATAGGTGATGACCCCACAGATGTTGTCGGAGTAAATCCATGGTCGATGGTTGACCCGGCTGAGGGTGCCGAAACCTACAAGATAACTCCCTTCGACCTGAATGTCAGCGGCCTTCAGGGTGGTTATTACAACGACCTCTATTATGAGTTAGCGCTTAATTACGACAGGTCTTTCGGCAAGCACAATGTTTCTGTACTGGGGCTTTTCAACCGCCAGCAGAAAGCCTCGGGAACTAACTTCCCGTTCTATAACGAAGGTCTGGTTGGCAGGTTAACGTATGATTACAACCGCAAATACTTACTTGAGCTGAACATTGGATATACCGGTTCAGAAAGGTTTGCCCCAACCAAAAGGTTTGGAACATTCCCGTCAGTAGCTGTCGGTTATGTTATTTCTGAAGAACCATTTTTCAAAAATGCTGTTCCATGGATTAACAGACTGAAGATAAGGTACTCAGATGGTTACGTAGGCAGCGACTATGCAAGGAGCCGCTGGCTTTACAACAGTTCCTACTTCACCGATAACGGCGGGTATATCCGCGAGGACATGATGGCCAACACCCTGGCAACGTGGGAGAGAGCGCATAAAAGAGACATTGGTCTTGAAATGGCACTCTTTAACAACCTCATAACATTCACTGTAGATGCTTTTGATGAATACCGCGACCAAATGCTTCTTACGCCGAAAAGTACCACAATGCTTATCGGCCAGAGCTTCAAGGAGATAAACCTTGGCAAGGTTAAAAAGCATGGTATCGAAGCTGAACTGGAATTCCGCAAAGCCCCGACACAGAATTTTGAATACTGGGTGAGAGGTGTTTTCGGATGGAACGAGAACAGGGTTATTTTCAAAGACGACCCGGCTGCTTTTCCCGATCATATGAAGCTTGCAGGGAAGCCGCTGACGGAAATGCTTAACTCTGAGTATAGCCTTGAAGGTCTTGAGATCAACGGCGTGGAACTGACAAACTCAGGTTACGTGACCAGCATCGATGATATTCATAATAACGTCTCCCCGATAGATTATACAAAACTGTATGTAGGAGATTATCTGTACCTCGATTATAACGCCGACGGTACTGTTAATACTCTTGACAAGCACGCTATCAACGGCCTTACCTTTCCTCCGATAACGTACGCATTCTCAGGCGGATTCAGGTGGAAAGCTCTCGATTTTAATTTCCTTTTCTCAGGAAACCAGGGGAAATATGTTCAGTACAACCAGGCATTTGAAATTGAGTTCGTCAAAGGCGACCTGCGTGTGCATAAGTCAGCGCTTGACTACTGGACACCTACCAACCCAGATGCAACGCATGCCACAATGCACTACAGCGGATCATCCAGCCAGGACAACCTTGTTTGGGGTGGTGGAGAAGCTGACAGGGGTTATCAGACCATCATTGAAGACCGTTATTTCAGGAATGCTTCATACCTCAGGCTGAAGGACCTCTATATTGGTTATAATATCAAATCCAATGCACTGAATAAGGCAATTGGGATAGGGAACCTCCTTCTATATATCAGCGGGAGCAACCTGTGGACCATTACGCCTTTGATCGAGGGTGACCCGGAAGCCACGAACTTCCAACAGGGCTATTATCCCCAGATGACT
>JAPLDY010000020.1 GCA_026391595.1 Bacteroidia bacterium | reverse complement strand
TGACTCTCTGTGGGATAGTATGTAACTTCCATGAAATCAGGGAGCTGTACAAATATGAATGGCAGCGTTCCAAGGTTCCATCTGCTCCTCCAGTCTGTGATCAGAGCGGTCATTATTCTGCTGTAATCAGAAGGTCTCCCGGCATTGGTTTCTCCCTGGTACCAGAGAATCCCCTTTATGGCAAAATTGACCGCAGGAGCTGCCATGGTGTTGAAAAGTCCGGATGGCTCATTCTGCGCATTGATCATATTCTGATTTGGTCCTCCTCCGCTGCCTGATCTGTCAGATGGATCCATAGCCATACCGACCTTATATTTCCATTCGCCCCTTAAGTCGATATTTTCTGTTCCATCAGTTAATGAATAATTTTTATCGGGCACAAATCCACCCTTGCCTGATGTATTGGTAACCCTGACAATAATAACATTCTTACCAGGCTTAAGAATATTTGCAGGTATTTCATAGCGGCGCGGCGGATACTGATAAGTTATATTACCCACCTTTTCTCCATTAATATATGCCTCATCAGCATCCACAATCCTTCCCATGAACAATTTTGCAGGATGGCCGGTCATAGATGCTGGTACATTGATCTCTTTCCGGAACCAGATAACTCCATGAAGATTCCTTGTACCCTGGTCGTCCCAGTATCCCGGCATCCAGAAATTATGCCAACCCTGAGGTATATATGCAGTGTCGTACCACTTTACAGGCCCAACAGTTCCTTTGTCTGGTTGCGGAATTCTAACGGGCGCCGTTGAGGCTTGTCTGATTGGCGGCTGTAGTGTACGGCTGAAGAAAGAAGAATCCCTGAATTGCAGAAGCCGCGATGCGTAAGGCTCAAATCCTTTAAATCCGTCTGCGCTGACCCATGCTTCTGCCGGTGTCCCGCCAACACTTGAATTGATAATCCCGATTGGCACATGATATTTGCCGTAAAGTTGTTTTGCAAAAAAATATGTTGCTGCCCCCATAGATTTTACCGTCGAAGGGCTTGTCGCCACCCATCGGGAGGCCGGCAGATCGTCATGGACTTTTCTTACATCAGATGCAGTGGGAACAAAAAAATTCCTGATAAAAGGATAATCAGCGGAAGAGATCTCATCGGGATATCTTTCTTTGACCCGTTCCATCTGAAGTACCATATTCGACTGACCGGAACAGAACCAGACATCACCTATAAGAATGTCTTTTATTATTATTGAGTTGTTACCTTTCACCTCCATTTCATAAGGCCCCCCGGCTTTCATGGGAGGCAAAGCAACTATCCAGTTCCCCCTGGAATCAGTTATTGTGCTGAAGGTTTTATTATTGAATTTCACCCGCACTTTCTCTCCGGGAGCTCCCCATCCCCGGATATTGATTTTAGTGTCTCTCTGCAAGACCATTCCGTCGCTCACAAGAACCGGAAGTTTAACATTCCCATTTACGTATAATGGCAATAATAAAAGAAATAAACAGGCTATAAGCTGGCGGATAGATAGTGTCTTCATTTCAGGATCTGGGTTAATTTGACTTTTTATCACAGATTAATAAAGATTTGATAATCAAAGATAAAAAGTTCCTGCATACATTTAATACAAGGAATCTGACCGGCACAAACTTAAAATGTGAGACCGGAAAAAAGTTGCAACCTGATTTAGGATATTTTCCTACAAAAATTTCAGATTAAGTTAAATTTCGAAAGTGGATTTATTGTTCAATATAAAATACTGACCTCATTGCTCCGAGAGAAAGGGGAACAGTTGTAACTGACTGACCGGCTGTTTCAGATACACTTGTATTTATATCTTCTCTTTCTCCCGTATGAGGATTCCAGAGAGTAAGGTTCTTTTTACCTCTTAAAATAACACTTGTTTCAACTGGCTCATTTGTCGAATTAGCAATGAAATAGATATTCTTGCCATCTTTTACTTTATGTATATAGGTCACAGCGCCATCATATTTCATATTCATTTTTACAGGCCATGTCGGTTCCAACCGTATCCTGACATCACGAACAGGAAGCGCTTCATTAAGCACATCATTGACCATCTTTGGATCAGGGCGTGGTAAAAAGTAAGATTTTCCGCCAGCATCATTTCTATAAGCAAAGTATGTTTTGAAATCATCTGTATAAGCACGGATAGCAGCTGTAATCGGACCATATTCGGGGATACCAAAAATTTCGCCAACGATCTTCTGGACCTCTTTGTCTTTACCAAACTCAGCAGAATATTTTGGCAATACTGTTGTAGCTATAATGGTTCCGCCGGCAAGATAAAACTCTTTAACCTTTTGGGCTGTTTTCAATGAGATTGTTTCGCATCCGGGCAGAATCAAAACCCTGAAAGATTCCCTGTTTACTTTATTGTCAATAGTAAGCTGACCATCATCAATGATGCAATTATCCTGCAGGATTTCAGGATGAATATATGTATAATCAATTTGCATTCCCCTGAAAAGCATTTCTCCCATTTCCATATAAGTATTTTCAGGTGTTACGATTCCACCTTCGAGAGCATAATAGAAACCTGCATCAACTCTTCTGGCCGGACCGCCAGTAACAGGCTCAACACCTGTAGGGTGTGCGAATTTATATTTTGCCTGCAGCGTAGCAATCGGATAAAGCATTGCAACATCAGCTACATGACGACCACCTCGAAGGAGATACTCGGTACGACCAATGTACTGACCCATTTCCGGCGATTCAGCAGCTCTCGGACGCCAGCCGACTTGCTGGTTGATTCCCATAGCATGCTGGTCCAGGGCTGTGCGCCAGGCTGCGTCAGCGTTCTGCCAGCGCTGCTGATATGCTGCATAGGTCTCGGCCAGGATAACAGGCCGGTCATAATTGAAGGCGGCTGAAGTTATAATTTTATACGAAGTGTTGGATCGACCGGTAAACCATATGTCATCTATTGTTGGTATCTGTTCATGTTTGAAGACTTTGATCAGATCACCAACTGTTCCAACCGGATTTGGTGCTTCCTCCTGGTCCATATGACCCGATAATGCAACTCCGTGTTCTTCACACCATTTTGCAATCTGCCCGATAAAATTCTCAGTATACAGCTCTGTTCTGTATTCATACAATGCATTTCGTGCAGCTGTTGTTTCTTCGCCAATATCGTACCACAGAGCCGGATAATACTTCATGGGTGAATAGCCATATTTCTTTTCAAAACTTTCATTAAATCCAGGTGTCCATAAGCGTCCGCTGACATTATTATGCATTGAAGGCTCATCGAAAAATACCTGTTTAATCATGGTTCCGAAATACTCTTTCAGATTTTCATAGTATTTGTTATACATAACATCGATAAGCTCGGCAACAGCCTTTTTTGAAAGGTAATCACATATACCGCGTCTGCGGGATGAGTCTAAATAAAACAACATTACCTTCCATTGACCTTTTGGTACCTTTCCTTTGAAATTAAAGCCATTACGGGTTACTTTATCAGTAATATCAATGCATTCACGTGTTTCCAGGTTCATAATAGTTGTGCCAATATATATGGAGTTACTCTCCGGTATAGCCAGTTCAAATCCGGCGGCTCCCACAACATCTTTCTCGATTTTTTCCAGACTTTTTTCGACATCCTCAGGGTAGGCTTCATAAAAAAGCCCCCCGGCCATACCTGTAGGGAATTGTAATTCATCATAAAGTATATCCATAGGCAATCCATTCCTGAGGCCTTCTTCGATTGTTATTTTGTAGAGCCTGAAGAATTCATCATCGAGATAAGTTGCATTGGGAGCTTTATTCGCACCATCTTCTCCCTGTGTTATCCTGCCCCTGTCAGGTGTAATCATGTATCCGCCATACGCATTATTCTCGACAGCTCTCCGGACCAAACCTTTGACAGCATCTTCCGTGAGATTTGCCAGCTGGAAAGTGAACCATGCATGGCCCATATATTGCTTTGCTGGTACTTTGAAATTATCATAATTAATGTCATCGTCGTAAACACCAATTTTAATTTCCTTGTTTGAATTGTCTGCACTTTGTGCTGAAGTAATGGCTGGTAAATTCAAACCTGCAACAACACACAAAAGACATAAGAGTTTATTCAAATTATTCATTTTACAGAATTCTTAAGTTATTAAAGTTAGTAAGATTCATTGATTTCCAGGCAAATATAAACCCAGATTACATCAATGAAGTGGTTTTTAAAAGTAAGAAAAATCATCAAGATCACAGAGTGAGTATGAGTGCGGAAATGAGGAAAACAGAACGAGAGTGTTCGCGATTGCTCTCGCTCTCACTCTCACTCTCACTCTGTTTTAGTACCCCGAGCGGACAAAAGTTGCAACCCTCTTAGAGATTTGGTAAAAAGCAATTAAAAAATTGACTTTTGTTTTTACTTGCTTTAACTTTGTTAAGCGATGCATTTTTGGCATAAACCCTAATAGATGTGCCAAACTGCTGCAATAGTCATTAATAACTTATGTAATTGGCGTAAAATAAAAGTGACAGTTCATAATTCCGGATAGAAATGAAAACTAATATTAAAGTGCCCTTTCTTTTCGTATGCCTGGTTTTGATCACTGGTATATCAATTTCATGTAAAAAAGAAGATAAGAATCGTCGTCTTAATGCAGTCAGGATATTTGCTGACAATGTCCTTGAGAAAGGTATTGACAGGTGGAGTGGAAAGAATACTCCATTACTCGCCGATGGTATCAATGTCATCACTAATGAACCCCTGGAATATGTTTATGACGGAAGTACCGGGGCAATGGGAGAAGGCGGACCTCCGAACAAGTGGATCATCCATAACCTGGCAAACCAGCAGAACCTCTTCAGGACATTCGTTGCATTGAGCAATCTCACCGGTGATCCAAAATACAGGGAAGCTGCAGAAAAATCGATACGTTTTCATTTCGATTCTCTGCGTGATGAAAGTGGGCTGTTTCACTGGGGTGGTCACGAGTTTATAGATCTGCGTACCCTGAAGCCAATAGGGCATGCATGGCGTCAAAACCTGCATTCTCATGAATTAAAGGATGTTTATCCTTATTACGATCTTATGTGGGAAGTCGATAAGGAGAAAACAGCCGAATTCATCAGGGCATTCTGGAATGCACATGTAATTGACTGGAGTAGGCTTGATTTTAACAGGCATGGGGTATATAATAAAAAAATGGGGCAATTGTGGAATAGTGAATATCATCAGCCTGAACCGTTCTTTGAAGGTGATGGACTCACGTTTCTCAACACAGGGTCAGATCTGATATATGCAGGGAGCATTCTCTACTCCCTTAGCGGAGATGAAGGTGCTCTGACCTGGTCAAAGAGACTTGCTGAACAATATGTCAGGGCTCGTCATCCAAAGACAGACCTGGGGGCTTACCAGTTCAGTAAGCCAATACGTAAAAAGCAGCCTCCTGATGGTCCGCTCACAGGTTTGTTAACTTACTCAGATTATGGTGATCGTGCAGAGAACCAGTTTGGAAAGGATTTTCCCGGAATAGCATTGGAAGGTTGGGCTCTGTTTGATGGTGCAGGTATATACACAACACCTGCGCTCATGCAGCTTGAACTTGCCGAAAAACTTGGTGACAAAGGGAAAGAGTTTATTGGATGGACCTTATCCGGACTATATGCATATGCAAAGTATGCCTATAACTGTGCTGATAATACTTTTCGTCCCATGTGGGCTGACGGGACTGATCTGACGGGATATGCTTTTCCGCGAACAGGTTACTACGGACCTGAAGGACATGTACTGAAACCTTCAAAAGCCGATGAACTATTTCTTTTCACTTATCAACGTGCCGTGAGATTTAGCATGCACACTAAATGCTGGCGATATTTCCTTGACAGGGACACCAGTATTGTTCGTTCAATCTGGAGAGGACTGGGACTGGGAGACCCGGGAACCCAGCATTCCAGGGATATCAACTGGAAGACAGACAATTCAAGTCCTTATGTGATCTTTGCTTTAATCGAGAGGCATAAAGTAACGGGGGATAAAGGAACCTTGAGACTTGCTAAAAAAGTAGCTGATAATCTCCTTGCAAGAAGTTTTCATAAAGGATTTTTCGTGAGTGATGAGAAAAGCACAATAGCAGAATTTGATGCAATTGAGCCCCTGGCTCTTTTAGCACTTGAGGCAGCATTAAGGGGTGAACCTGAAAAGGTACCGGTCTTTAGCGGTGGAATGAATCATCTGGATCTGAAAACAGAATAGGATCAATGTTCTTCATAAAGCAAACACCAGCAGTTTTATGGTCTATCAATACTACTGATAAGTATAGTCTGATTTCAATTCATTTAATATCGTTTTTCCAAGATTAAGATAATCGACTATAGGTGATTCTTGTATCTCTTTTGTATCTCATAAAATATAAAGTCCCTTAATATCAATTCATTAAGAGGCTTTAATTGTACCCCGAACGGACGAAAGTTGCAACCTCATAAGTGAGGTTCTAAGGTTAAATTCCGCTTCTTTATAACTCCAATTCTAATTGTACCTGATTATTGGAAATCTTACATTAAAACATTTTTAGTTAATTTTAAGCTACCAAGTGCAAAAAAGTAATTACAAACTACAAATCACAACTAAATAGAACTTAACTATGAACAGTAGAATTACAATAGGATTGCTGTTTTTTTTGTCATTTACTTTTACATATGGGCAAGTTCAGGATGCCAATTCTCCACTGGCTCCTGAACAGAACAGAAAACCTGAAAACTATCAACTTTCAAAATATAAATATTCATTGGAAGAGTTGAAAAACAATTTTTCAGAAGAAATGATGCAGCGGTCGAACAAACAATACGAAAAGGTTCAGGAAACAAATAATAAAGGTAAGTGGAAGCCAACGGCGGAATCTATTGATGCTCATCAGGCTCCCGACTGGTTCAAAGATGCCAAATTCGGGATGTTTATCGACTGGGGGCTTTGGTCAGTTGCAGGGTGGGCACCCAAAAAAGATAAGGGTGCCATGTACCCCGATTGGTATGAATTCAGACTTGATACCGATTCTGCATTTGCAAAATACCATGAAAAGAATTGGGGTAAAGATTTTAAAAGGGACGATTTTATCCCTCTGTTTACTGCCAGAGAATACGATCCCGAAAAATTAGTAAAAATAGCTGTTGATGCCGGAATGAAATATGTAGTTCCATTTAGTAAGCACCATGGAGGATTTTGTTTGTGGCCATCATCTTTTACACAGAGAAATGCCAGTGATATGGGCCCTCAAAAGGACCTAATTAAACCAATAGTTGAAAGTTGCAAAAAACAAGGGCTGAAATTCGGATTCTATTTTAGCGTTGAGGAGTGGGAATACCCACTTCTTGATAAGGATGGAAAGATCAAAACACGGTTATGGGCGACCAAAAATGCCCCCTCGAGGGAGGAGCTTGAAAAAAAAGCAAGCGGGAAGATTCCTGTTAAGGACTTCGCCAAAGATTATATTGTTCCACAAGCTGTTGAGTTTATAGATAAATATGATCCTGATCTTATTTGGTATGATGGCGAATGGGAAACCGATGCCAATGATTTGAGGACATATGAAATCTCATCCTATTTTTATAATCAGGCAGAAGGGCGAAAAGAAGTAGCTGTAAACGACAGGTATGGTACAAAGGATGGTAAGCGGCTTCGTTTTGTCAGAGGTGACTTTTTTACTAGTGAGTATCACAGCCTTAACGACGAAAATAAAAAATCGACTCATGCCTGGGAAGAATGCCGTGGCATTAGTCAATCGTTTGGATATAACTGGCAGGATACTGAAGAAAATGTGATCACTGCAAAAGCCTTCATTGATATGTTAGTTGATATTGTTGCAAAAGGAGGTAATCTTCTTTTAATTGTCAACCTGGATGGTCAGGGAGCTTTGCCAAAAACTCAGGGAAACAGGTTGCTTGATATTGGCAAATGGTTAAAGGTGAATGGCGAAGGCATTTATGCTACCCGTTCGTATGAACAACAGGCGGAAGACTCAGTTTCATACACTCAAAGCAAAGACGGCCAATATGTATATGCAATTATAAAAGAATGGCCAGGCACTGAATTGTATCTGAAGGGCGTAAATCCGGCAAAGGGCAGTAAAATCAGAATGCTAGGAAATGATCTGTCTTTTGAATGGACAAATATCAGTGGTGGTATCTCAATTAAAATACCTGACAAATTGCAGGATATACGGAACAGGCCCTGTGAATATGCCTGGATATTAAAGATTAAATTAACGAATTTCTAGAGAGATACTTGATTATGCTTAAATAATTTGGTACTAAATAAAGGTTACGCAAATCGGTCCAAAAATAAAAGTCAACCCTTAATATTCAAAGGATTGACTTTTTTTGTACCCGGAGCGGGACTTGAACCCGCACAACCGTTATGGTCACAGGATTTTAAGTCCTGCGTGTCTACCATTCCACCATCCGGGCCTAAATATTAAGATGGGTGTTTATAGAAAGTTTAAATCAATTAAAAAGAACTCCAATACTACTGATACCGGATGGTGTAATGTCCTCCCTGAAACCTGGCTGCTTCGCTAAAAATACCCACCAGGTGTTTTTTAGACGCTTGCCCCTACCATCCGGGCAATTATTGTCATGCAGTCTTGCGGTCATGCAGTCATGCAGTCTTCTATATTACAGATGGCAATTTAGTGCGGCAAATTTATAACAAAATATCCTTAATTAAAACTGTATCTGTTTTAATAGATTCTCTTGCAAACAAAAGGCGGTTTTTTGCAGATAAAAAAAAGATTCTTATTTTTGCCCCTGAATGCGGGAGTAGCTCAGTTGGTAGAGCACGACCTTGCCAAGGTCGGGGTCGCGGGTTCGAGTCCCGTCTCCCGTTCAAAAATAAAAGGAAGCTACGACTTCCTTTTTTCTTAACCCCGCTCTCACACTCACACTGATTTAGCGTGTGTTGTATCATAATCTGAGATTCCAGACCAGCTCATAATTTTGCTTATACTCCGGCAACTCTTTTCTTGTACTCATTCAATGCTTCATCAAGCCTTTGTCGTGAAGTAGTATCTCCCGGTACATTATGCGACGGATG
Source organism: Bacteroidia bacterium (assembly GCA_026391595.1). GTDB lineage: Bacteria > Bacteroidota > Bacteroidia > Bacteroidales > VadinHA17 > LD21. Next base: position 5,054 of record JAPLDY010000020.1, on the reverse strand, counting down.
GATATAAAGTTTAACACCTCTGTCTGCTAAAATCTCAGCAACGGTGGTAATTGTCATCCATACGCAGGTAATAAAAGCCATTGTTGACACAGGGCCTATTTTGTCCTGATGATTTTTAAGAGTTACCGAAGCGTCCTGCAAAGGGGCACAGGTGTCGACTACAATATCTGCGAGATCAAAAATTGTTTTTCCACATGAGTGTCTTGTTTTTTTTCCTTTTGCTTCAGAAGCAGAACCGAATACCACAACTTTCATTCCTCTTTTTTTGGCTTCTATTGCAATATCGATGTTCACATTGTTAATCCCTGTATGTGAAAAAAGCCACATGACATCATTTTTATCAAAATTATAGCCTTTCATAATTTCTACACCGTACCCTTCTACCCGCTCCAGGAACAGAAACTGATGAATTCCCATTTCACCGGTAATATGGGTAAAAAAAGTAAGCGGTATCTCAATAATCGGATGAAATCCCACAAAACCACCAATTCGCGGATACATTTCCTCAATCGGTAATGTTGCATGTCCGCATCCAAAGGTGTGGACCCAATGATGGCCTTCGATAGCATCAGCCATTATTTCGGCAGCTTTGTGTATGCTATCCATCTGAGTCTCTTCTATCCGGGTCATTATATCCCGTGTATTATTAAGCCATTCTGTTGCTAACATAATTAGTTGTTTTATAGTGTATACTTATTATTTATAGGATCTGTTTACCGTTTTTAATCTTTCTCAGGACTATCACACATAATACTATCATTATTATAGTCTCTGCAAAGGCAAAGGTTATCAAATGACTTATCCCGAAATTTTGAGCAACTATTCCCATTCCGTAATTAACCAGAGTATTGCCAAATAAAGCAATAAACAATACTATGCTGAATGCTGTTCCAGATAGTTCGGAATAGCGATCACCCACAAATCCCAGCATAATCGGGAAACCACTGGCCAGGCCTGCTCCCAGCAATACTAATCCTGTTATAGAAAGGCCAAAGGAATTACCGATTTTTATTAAGGTCAGTCCAGTCAGTATCATAACAAAAGAGGAAATCAATATTTTCTTTACCGGAACGGATCTTAAAATGCTGCCGTTAAGTAACCTCATTATTGTCATACCTGCTACGAATGATGAAAGTCCAAATAACGCATTACCTGGCTGAAGTGATTGCTGATCTATAAGGAAAGTTGTTGTCCAGTTATTAATAATTCCTTCAAAGCCGCTCTGAAAAAAGAGGAAGAAAGCTATGATTAGCAATACATTATCTTTAATCAGCTTTACCCCATGCTTCAATGGGAATCCCTGTATCTGTTTTGGAGGAGGAAACTTAATCATAAGGAAAACCACACCTGCTGCAAATGTCAGAATCCCAATTACCGATAAAACTGTCTCAAAGTTAAAACGATCTTCAAAGATCCCTGAAATGAGTGGCATCCCCAGAGCACCTATTCCGAAAAATGCACCCAGTAAACTTAAGTTGGCGCCCTTATCTTTGTCACTAATATCAGAAATGAGTGCATTGGTAGAACCATTGACGGCTCCACCTCCAATACCAAAGAGGAATATGCAAATTTTCAATAGGCCTGTTGATGGAGCGTATGCAATTCCTTCAAATCCAAAAAACATGAAAAGACAGGAAGCCGACAATAAAATCCTGTGACCATACTTATCCACGATGGGTCCGAATAATAATGATCCGGTTAAGATTCCAAGAGGTAAAATTGAAAACAATGTTCCGGCAGAAATTTCATCGAGCTGGAATTTTTCTCTGAGATCTGCAGCAACTGAACCCAGTGTGATCAGGCAGATTCCGAATAATAACATTCCGGCACACGCTGCCCAAAAGACTACTCTTTTATTATACATCAGGTTGATTTTGAAGGTTACTTTCCTGTTTATGTTTCAGAGCAAGGAATCCTGCACCATATACTCCCGCATCACCTGCTAATCCTGAAACATCAAGACTCACCTGGTTAATACCTATGGGTTGCGCCCATTTAACTGCCTCAATTTTAATCTCTGGTATTAAGGGTATTGCCGGGCCAAATATTCCACCTCCAATTATGATTTTTTCAGGATTAAAAAGGCTTACAAGGTTAGCCACAGCCATTCCCCAAAGTTCCACACATAATTTAATTACCCTGGAAGCAAGAGGATCGCCATTATCATAAGCTGTAAATACATCATATGACGTAATCTTTTCAATTTGTTTTTCTTTCAATTCACCGTTATAGTCTTTCTGATCTTCCAGAAATTCCCTTGCAACATTTGCAATCCCTTTACCTGATGCATAATATTCAAAACAACCACATCTGATATATTTTTTATCGAATGGTCCTTTCAAAGCCATCCATCCCATACATCCGGCAATATCATAGCTACCTCTCAATATCTCCCCGTTAACAAGTATTCCGGCGCCGATACCTGTTCCTATGGATAAAAATATGGCATCACGACAACCTTGAGCATTACCCTTCCACAACTCTCCCAATATATAACAAGCTCGGTCGCTATCGATTGTCACCGGAATATTTCCACTTATTGCTTTAACTTCCCTGAGTAAAGAATAGTTTTCCCATCCGGAGATATTTGGTGCCCATACAGTACCTGTCTTTATATAACTTATACCTGGTACCGATATGCCGATAGAATTTATTTGAGTACCCTGCAAATTTGAATAATTTATGAATTTAACCGTCTTCTCTGTAATAAGCTTACCGACTTCAGGTCCCTTACGGTTTCTCAGGGTAAATGACTCTTTTAATATAATCTCCCCATCTTCAGCAAAGATGGCCAATGCAAGTTTTGTGCCTCCAAGATCGATCCCTAATACAGCCATTATAATCCAATAATATTTAATAACCCGAAAATTGATTTAGCGACAACTCCGTTTTTAAAATAATATATCAAGGTTTATTTAATCTCTCAAAAAATTAAAATTAGCTCGTTTTTTCAAAGCCACAAACTTATTTAATAGAAATGAACTTCCAACTGGTTGCAATTTTTGTCGCCTGCCTGCCGGCAGGCAGGTTCGGGGTACCAAAAAAGAGTGAGAGCGAGAGCGAGTAAGCTCGAACGAACGCTCTCGCTCTTATTCTAATATCACCTTCTGACTTCCTGTAAAATTCCATGAGGGTTTCCAGAATTGGGATTTCCTTCTTAACATAAATTTTGAAAGGTGATACTTTGCGCCGAAATAATTATTAAAAAAACGTAATTTTTAATACTTTGCAATCAGAAAAGGAATATATTGACAGAGATTATGTCAATTAATAAAATCTAACCTTATCATGAAGAAAATCTATTCAACTTCAGTTATCTGCCTGATATTGGCAGTGCTGGTCTCCTGTACCGGCAAAGAAAATAAACCACAACCTGTGCTTGGGACAAGGTCCGTTGCAATAATCGAAAAGAGGGGACTAAAATTCAAAGACCTCAACAAAAACGGAAAGCTTGACAAGTATGAAGACTGGCGTCTTACTCCCGAAGAAAGAAGCAAGGACCTTCTTTCAAAAATGTCGGTTGAAGAAAAGGCCGGATTTATGCTTATTAACTCACTAAACATGGTGGGTACCAGGGCAGCTGAAGCATCGGAAGGCAAGCTGAAAGCCAGCGATCTTTCCGAAGGTGGCGGCCGCTCACAGGGTGGTGGCGAAGGTGGTTTTGGACAAAACAGAAACAGACAGGGTACACCTGAAGGAGCACCGGCAGGTGATCGTCAGGGAGCTGCCGGAGGAAACGGTGAACGTATCGCTGCCATGGGTTCAACAGGAGGCGGAACAAAAAAGGTAGTCATGGAGTTTCATAACCGCCATTTTATTCTCAGATCAAATGAGAGTGCCAGGATAACTGCCGAATGGGCGAATAAACTTCAGGAACTCTGCGAAAGCGAACCGCTGGGAATTCCTGCTATTATAACTTCAAATCCGCGTAACAACATAACAACAAATGCATCACTCGGCACCAGTGTAGGAACAACTGTCTTCTCCTCCTGGCCAGGTGAACTTGGCTTATCAGCTATGCGCGATCTGCCACTGACCAGAGAATTTGCCGATATCTCCCGCCAGGAATGGGCTGCCGTCGGACTGAGAAAAGGTTATATGTATATGGCTGACCTTTCAACAGAACCAAGGTGGTCGAGAGTGAATGGAACCTTTGGTGAAAACGCAGAATGGGTTGCTCAGATGATCACCCAGATAGTACTTGGATTCCAGGGGGATAGCCTTAATCCTGCATCGGTGGCACTTACCACAAAACATTTTCCGGGTGGTGGCTCCGGTAAAGGCGGACAGGATTCTCATTTCGAATGGGGAAAAGCAGAAATATATCCGGGGGGAATGTTCAAGAATAACCTTATCCCTTTCCAGGCTGCTATAAATGCAGGTACTTCATCCATTATGCCGTATTATTCACTTCCTTCAGGAACAGAATATGAAGAGGTTGGATATGCTTTCAATAAAGGTGTTATATCTGACGTCCTCAGAACCCAGATGGGTTTCAAAGGAATCATTAATTCCGATACCGGTCCGCTTACAAGTATGCCATGGGGTGTCGAAAATCTTACGAAAAAAGAACGGTATAAAAAAGCCATTGAAGCAGGAGTAAACATCTTTTCAGGTGAATCTGATCCTAAAATGCTTATTGAAATCATTGATAGTGGAATGATTGACATAAGTCTTATTGACAACTCTGTTCTCCGTCTCTTAAATGAAAAATTTACCCTTGGACTGTTTGAGAATCCATATGTGGATGTGGATTATGCTGAGAAAACAGTCAATAATGAAAAATTCCAGGAAAGAGCTGCCCTCGCATTACGCAAATCAATCGTTCTGCTCAGGAATGAAAAAGATGCACTGCCTTTCAAACCAAAAACCAAAATATATTTTGAGTCGCTTCAGAGAAATGCGAGGGGACCTGTATCACAAGTCCCGAATGTTTACCTGGTAAATGACAATAAATATGATGTTGAATTTGTAAAAACCCCTGCAGAAGCTGATGCACTTATCCTCTGGCTTCAGCCAACAGGTAATTCATTATTCGGATCAACAGGTGAATC
>JAPLDY010000040.1 GCA_026391595.1 Bacteroidia bacterium | reverse complement strand
TAAAAACGGGAGAAACAAAACCATTTCCAATATTGTCAACTGTCCATAATTCCACAGGTCCGGCTGCAGGCCACACTTTCAGAAGATTTGATTCCTGATAGATGCCGGTACGGCCTTTTCCACGGAATTCAGAAACTGAATTTTTGTCCTGTGCCGGGGAAGACGTGAATATAAGGGTAAAAAAGAGCAGTAAAGTAAAGTTGTTCATATTAAAAGATCTATCTGTTATAAAAGGCTTAAAGATAGTTTCCTCTTCAATATAAAACGAAAATAGGGTGAAAGATTTTGCAAATGGATTGTTTCGACCAACCAATGAAATAATAAGAAATATATTTGGAAATTATATATTATTGATTAAATTATAACCATATATTTTGACTAGTTTTTAATCAAAATCAATTACTATGGGAAAGTTCGACAAATTCTGCCAGAGCTGCGGAATGCCAATGGACAAGGATCCTGGTAGCGGAGGGACAAATTCTGATGGTTCAAAAACACAGAGGTACTGCAGCTATTGTTATCAGGAAGGGAAATTCAAAGATAATTTCACAAAACCTTCCGAAATGATAACACTCGTAAAAGGTAAATTAAAGGAAATGGGGCATGGTCCTTTGAAAAGATGGTTTTATACATCTCATATTTCACAGCTTGAGAGATGGAAAGTTTAAAGCTTTGATAAACCGGACTAAAAGTTTTTACAGGAATAAGTACATTTGAGACTTATTTCTGATTTATGAAATATTACAGCACGGGTCTATTTCCGGCATTATTGGTTATCTTTTTTATCGGATGCCGGAGTGGAGAGTCAACAGCTGAGATTGATAAGAAAGTAAGGCAACTTGTTGATACAGTTGGGTTTGCCCAATATTCATGGCAGATGGATTCACTAATGGCCCGGATTGGACGAACAGGCTGGAAAAAGAGTGAAGCTGATCCATGGAAGCTTGCAATTTGTCCGCATGATGATTATACCTATGTCGGATCTCTTTACCCTGAACTGCTTCAAAACATTAAGGCTCCCACACTTATACTTATAGGAGTCGCCCACAAGGCTGCCCGGATGGGAATAGAAGATTCCCTGGTTTTTGATACATATTCACACTGGAAGGGGCCCTGGAGAGATGTTCCCGTTTCTCCTGCAAGAGAGGAACTGCTTAAGAAAATCGGCCCAGGCTTTGCTATAAAAAGCGACACACTTCATAAGGTTGAACATTCTGTAGAAGCCATGATACCTTTTCTTCAGTATTTCAACCGTGAAATTTCAATTGTCCCCATACTCGTACCGGCAATGAATCCCGACCGGATGGAAGAATGCGGAAAAGCTCTTGCAGCGGCGATCAGATCAGTGGCCAGGAAACACAGATGGGAGTGGGGGAGAGATTATGCCATAATAGTCACTACAGATGCTGTCCATTATGGTAATGAAGGTTGGGGAGGCTCTGATTATGCTTTTTATGGATGCGATACAATGGGAAACCTGACAGCAATGGATTATGAAGCAGAAATAATCAGAAAGTGCCTGACTGGGAAAATAACAAAGGAAAACTTTAGATTATTTAATCTATATACTTTAAATAAAGATAATTATAAAGAGTATTATTGGACCTGGTGCGGAAGGTACAGTGTGCCTGTTGGATTGTATACATCATATTTTTTAAATGATTCTCAGCCTCTTTCGGGAGTGTTGGTTGTCTATACTACCAGTATTTCTTCCAGACATATCGATGTAGATGACATAGGAATGGGAAGAACGGCAATTGCAACTAAATGCCACTGGGTTGGGTACGCTGCAATAGGCTACAGGTAGGAGATTATTAATTAATTGATTTATTGGGCAGGTGGAATCATTTCATAGCAGGAAGATGTTATCGGGGAATTCAGTAAAATGGTCATTGAGCATTGCCCTGGGATTTCTTTTGATCTCCAATTTCCAGATTATTCATACTCAACCTGTATTCAGTCATAAGCATGGTTTTTACAGTACTCCTTTTAACCTGACAATAAGTCCTTTAACAGCAGGCACTCATGTATATTTTACAACCGATGGAAGTGCTCCGAGCCTTATCAACGGAACACTTTATACTACACCTTTATATATAGATACCTTGTCGGTCGTAAGGGCAGTAGAAATAAAGGATAATTCTGCCGGAAAAATAGCGACAAGCACATACCTCTTCCTGGATGACATTATTCGTCAACCGAACAATCCTGAAGGTTATCCTTCGACATGGGGCCCATATACCGGTATAACAGGAACAGCTAAGGCCGATTATGAAATGGATCCCGAGCTGATGGCAGTTACCGGTTTTCCGGATTCTGTTAAAGCCGGCTTGCTTGATTTACCTGTCATATCACTGGTTACAGACAAAGGATATCTTTTCTCGAAAAGCCAGGATCCGGTGACAGGAGGAATTTATATCTATACCGGTCCTCCGCTGACCAATACCACAAACGGAATTGGATATGGATGGGAGAGACCTGTTTCATTTGAATATTTTGATGCTCAAAACTCAGTTTCTCTTCAGGTGGATTGCGCACTTGAGCTGCAGGGCAATCATGGGAGAAGAGCAGAAAAATCGCCTAAACACTCATTTCGCCTTACCTTTAAAACTGCCTACGGTCCGGCAAAGTTGAATTATCCACTGTTCGGAGCTGACGCCGATTCGGTATATAACACTATCATACTGCGCGCAGGCTTTGGTAATACATGGGTTCACTGGAGTTACAGCGAAAGAGAAATGGCCCAGTATTTAAGGGACAGATGGACTAAAGATACACATCTCGATATGGGACATTCTTCCAGCCATGGTTTCTATGTCCATCTCTTTATCAACGGCCTTTACTGGGGGATCTATAATCCGTCTGAAAGAATGGACAAAGATTTTGCGGTTATGTACCTCGGCGGTAAAGAGGAAGATTATGATGTAATAAAGGATTATGCCGAAGTTGCCGATGGCAACATAAATGCCTGGAATACAATGATGTCGCTTGCCAATTCAGGTCTTTCAACAGCTGAAACCTATCAAAGGATACAGGGTAACTTTCCTGACGGGGCGAGTAATCCGAAGATTGAACCGATGGTCAATATGGTGAGTCTGGCAGATTATATGCTGCTGAATTTCTATGGAGGCAACTGGGACTGGGATCATCACAACTGGGTTGCCATCAGGAACCGGGCAGATCCATTCAGAGGATTCGAGTTTTTCTGTTGGGATGGCGAACATATGGTAGAGGGCGTTAATGCGAACATCCTAACGAAAAATAATAATAACTGCCCCAGCCGTGTTTTTCAGAAGTTGCGCGAGAATGAAGATTTCCGGCGTCTGTTTGCCGACAGGATACAGAAACATTGTTTTAATGGAGGCGCCCTGACTGCAGTATCAGCAGCTGAGCGCTGGACCTGGCGGGCAAACCAGATCGATAAGGCCATTAACGCAGAAGCAGCACGATGGGGCGATTACCGGCGAGATGTACACCCCTGGCAGACAGGACCATACGGACTATACACGAAAGAGAGCTATTGGCTTCCTCAGATGGATTTTATTTTGAATACATATTTTCCGAACCGTACAAATTCCTTTATTAGCAGCCTGAGAAATGCAGGATTATTTCCGGCAATCGATGCACCGGTGTTTAGTTTATCGGAGAATAAAAAACTCGCAATAAGTGCGGCACAGGGAGTTATTTATTACACTACAGACGGCACCGATCCCGTTATATGGGATCCTGTACCCGCAATTTCACCGTTAGCTGTGCACTATACCGGACAGGTAACGCTTGAAGAGTCAGTCCATATCAAAGCGCGATGTTATTCAGGCGGTACATGGAGTGCAACAACTGAGGAATATTTCACATTTCCATCAGATTTTCAAGACATCAAGATTACAGAGATAAATTATCATCCCCTTGATATGGGTGTAGACGATAATCAGGAACTTGAGTTCATAGAGCTCAAGAATACTGGTACATCGACACTTAATATGAGGGGATTAAGATTTATTGACGGTATTGACTTTGTTTTCAGGGAAGATATGCCGCTGAGACCCCAGGAGTTCATAGTACTGGCTTCCAACAGCCGGTTTTTCAGGGACAGGTATGGTTTCTGGCCATATGCTACATTTGACGGACAGCTAAATGACGCAGGTGAAATAATAGTGCTGATAAGCTCTGCGAAAGATACTATCTGTTCGTTTGAATATAGCGACGATTCTGCATGGCCTGAAACTCCTGACGGTGATGGCTACTCGCTGGTTCCGACGGATTTTAATCCGGCCAATGACCAGAACGATCCTGAATTCTGGCGTGCATCTAACAATATCGGAGGATCGCCTGGTGCTGATGATAAGTGGATCCCGGAGGGCAAGTCTTCTGACCTGCTGACAGTTTTTCCGAATTTTCCAAATCCATTCACTGTCAGCACTACTTTGCAGTACAAGCTGAAGGCGTATGCCCATTTAACAATCACTATTATCGACGCTACAGGAAAGCCAATTACGACTCTGGAAGACAGAGATAAGTTTGCAGGTTCTTACCAGGTAGTATGGAATGGAACAAGTTCTGAAAACCGTATTGCTGCTGCAGGAATATACTTTTACAGGATTTATGCCAGTAACAGTAATGGCTCAAGTATGCTGACCTGTAAAATGCTGAAGATAAGATAGATCACTTTTTTTTTCTGATAATATTGCTTCTTCTGGTGATGACTTCAATAATAAAACGGGGAACAAGAGGCACCAGAAAAACGGCAATTTTATTTACAAATCCAGGGGTACATTCTGCCCGGCCTCTGAAAAGCGCATTGATCCCAGCTTTGGCTACAGTTTCTGGTTTTTTCATTATCCCCAGTTTCTTTAACAGGGAAGTGTTGATATTACCGGTACTATAAAGCGAGGTGTCTGTGGCACCCGGAATCAGGCAGGTCACATTTATACCATCAAGTTTCATCTCTGTTCTCAGTGCCAGCGTAAAATGCCGTATGAATGCTTTGGTCGGAGCATAAAGTGATATTCCAGGGTAAGGCATTACAGCAGTTATAGAGGAAATATTAAGAATATAACCCTTTCCATTTGAGATCATTTGTTCTCCGAAGAGCCGGCAGAGCAGTGCAGGAGTGAATGTGTGCAGGGTCATTATTGACTTTACCCTGTTATAATCAATTTTGGCGACCTCCCCAAAAAAGAAGATCCCCGCATCATTTACCAGAACCTCAATGGTATAATTGTTTTCCTTGCAGAAATTGAAAACCCTGATAGGTGAATCTTCCTGTGCCAGATCAATATCCGTTGTAATTATATGGACTGCATATACTTGCTCAAGAGCAGTTTTCAGATCCTGCAGTCTGTCTGGCTGATTGCTGACAGCAACGATGGAGTAACCTCTCTTTGCCAGCTCTTCAGATATATGCCAGCCGATACCCGATGAGGCACCAGTTACGAGAGCATATTTTTCAGATGCTTCCATTTTTGGGCATCATATCTTTTACCTTCTGGCTTATGGTCTCATCATTCATTATACAGGCTGCCTGACGGCTGTACATTACTGCTATGCAATAGTTGCAGATATCGCACTCTGAACGCGACAACTCATTGTTCTGTAGCCACTTAACAAAGTCAGGATCCTTTATGAGTGCCCTGGCGAATGCAACCATTTCGAATCCGTTATGAAGAACCTCATCAATTTTTTCCCGCGAGATGAGTCCTCCTACATATACTAATGGAAGCTTAAGAGCTTTCCTGAATTTCAAGGCATCCCCGAGAAAATATCCTTCAGTGTAAGGCACTTCTCTGACAAGCAAATCGCCGACCAGTCTGACGAAGAAACTCATAAGCTTATCTTCAATATAATAGGAAAATACTTTTATGGGCATCTTTCCGTGCATGACATACATTGGGGCTTTGCTCACAAAGCCACCGCTAAGAACCAGAGCGTTTGCGCCTGCGTTCTCCAGCATCTTTGCTATTTCAATACACTCATCAATGCCTGTGCCACTTTTGAATCCGTCCATCATGTTTGTTTTGACAAGGACTGCTATATCATTTCGTGCAGTTTTTTTGACTTCTTCCATGACCATCAACATGAATCTGGCACGGTTCTCCAGGGAACCTCCAAAAGAATCTCTTCTGTGATTAGTATATGGTGAAATGAACTGGCTTATCAGGTATCCATGACCGGCATGGACCTCCACCGCATCAAATCCGGCTTCGCGTGCAAGGTTGACTGCATTACCAAATGATTTTACAACAGATTGAATATCAGCATTATTCATGCGATGAGTAAAAGTAGGCACATAGAGGTTGATTCCTCGAGATGGTGCCAGGGGCAATCTTCCGGCCATTGCTGCTTTGCTCATATTTCCGCAGTGACCGATCTGGATAGAGCATGCTGCTCCTTCCTTATGAACCGCATCGGTGATCCTTCTTAGTCCTGGAACAGCATCCTTTCTTAACCACAGCTGATGTGGAAAGGAGAGTCCAGACTGCTCAACAGCTGCATAAGCCAGGGTTGTCATACCGATCCCACCTGCAGCTACATTGCGATGATAGTTGAAGAGATCGTCGGATGGCATATTGCCGGGACACATTCCCTCGAATGCGGCAGCACGGATTGTCCTATTGCGCAGAGTAACCGGACCAAGTTTGAATGGAGTAAAAAGGATTCCGGAAGATAAGCTCATGAAATAAATTTATGGAGATCAAATATAGAGATTTTAGCTCGTATTAAGCTACATTTATTATCTTTGAACTCTTTCAAAAAACGTTTCACTTTTAAACATTAATTATTATATGAGCGAGAACTTTTCAATCAGCCCAAACGGAGAAAAATTCCCTTTGCCCAAGTCTGAGGACTATAAATCTGAATATGAGAACCTTAAAAAAAGGATAGAAAAGGAGAGAGGAGATGGCCGTGAAATAGTCGTGGTCATGGGAATAGGATTTGTTGGTGCAGTCATGGCAGCTATTGTCGCTGATACAGTTGATAAAAAGGGTAAGTCTTCAAAATTTGTCATAGGGATGCAACGTCCTAGTCCGAGGAGCTTCTGGAAGATACCGATGCTGAATCGCGGCATATCACCGGTGAAAGCTGAAGATCCTGAAGTGGATCCTATGATTGCCCGTTGTGTCAATGAGAAAAAGACTTTAATTGCAACATATACCTATGATGTCCTGAAGCTTGCTGATGTTGTGGTTGTTGATGTCCAGTGTGATTATATAAAGGAAGATCTAGGAGATGTACGGACAGGACAGACAGATATGGCTGCCCTGGAGGCTTCACTGGGAGTAATAGCTGAACATATACCGCCAAAGGCGCTGGTTCTTATTGAGACTACGGTTGCTCCGGGAACCACGGAGCAAGTCGCATATCCGATAATGAAGAAAGCATTCAAGAAACGCGGAATTAAAACTGATCCGTTGCTTGCACACAGTTATGAAAGAGTTATGCCGGGCCGGAATTATGTTGCGAGTATTCGAGATTTTTGGAGGGTTTGCAGTGGTATCAATGAAGAAGCAAAAGAGAGGGTTGTAAAATTCCTGAATGAAGTGCTTAATACAGAGAAGTTCCCACTTACTGTCATGGACAG
>JAPLDY010000240.1 GCA_026391595.1 Bacteroidia bacterium | reverse complement strand
TTGATAACAGAATTATAAGTCCTGTTATTAGAAATATTTTAGTTTTCATCATAATTACTTTTAATTGTTACTTTAACTTCATGATAAGACGTTACAATCCGATATTTATGCCAAACATAAACGTTCTTGGCTGAGGATAAAGACCAATATCAATCCCATCTCCACCAACCTCAGGATCAATACCTGAATATTTGGTAAAAGTTAATAAATTTTGAGATGACATGTAAATCCGCAAATTTCCAAATCCGAATTTGGCCAGCAATTTTTTAGGCAGTGTGTATCCAAGGGTTAAGTTCTTGAGTCGCAAATAAGAAGCATCTTCAACATACCAATCAGACACAGTTCCAAAATTTTTGTTCTGATCTGTTAATGAAAGAATTGGAATATTAGAGCCAGTGTTTGAAGGAGACCATGCATCAAGGGCTTCCACAACTAAATTATATCCTTGAGTTGGTTGATATGCAGTAAGTTTGAACCCATTAAACAATTCCACGCCCAAAGCACCTTGAAAAAATACTGCCAAGTCAAAGTTTTTATATTCACATGAGGCATTTAAACCCAAAGTAAAGTCAGGCCATGCATCTCCTGCAATATATTTATCTTTTTCATTTAAAACATCATCGCCATTCAGATTTAAAAATTTCATATCGCCGGGCTTTGCCAATGGTTGCAATAAACCTCCAACGCTATTTGTATAAGCCTGTATTTCTGCGTCGTTCTGGAAAATTCCATCTGTTTTATAAACGTAATAGGAATATAAAGGACTACCCACCTGGGTTCTCAATGGAGCAAGTACTCCTCTCACGTTATCGTCATGTATAATAAAATCTTCATCTCCCAGACTCAGCACTTCATTTGAGATATTTGCCATATTTGCACCAACAGAGTATGCAAAACTGCCTTTCGTTTGCCTGTAATTTATACCGAATTCAATACCACGGTTTCTTACAGAACCAACATTACCCCATGGAGCATTACCAACACCAGCTAAACCGGAAATAGCCATTTTCATTAACATATCATCTGTTTGTTTATTAAAGTAATCCACTGTTACTTCTATCTGATTATTCAACATTGAGCAATCAAGGCCGATATCTGTTTGTGTTGTCGTTTCCCATTTTAAATCGGGATTAGAAATTCCATCCATGGCGTACCCGGTATAGAAATCAGCAGGAACTCCAAGGAATGCAGTTACCTTACTTAAATTAACATTGGTTGCATAATTTCCCAGGGCTCCCAGGTTGCCAATTTGCCCCCAACTCGCTCTCAACTTTAAATCGTTAATTAGCGAAAAACCTTCCATGAAGCTTTCTTTGGAAATTCTCCAGGCACCTGAAACTGCCGGATAAATTCCCCATCTATTTTCAGACGATAATTTTGAAGTTCCATCTGCCCGGATATTTGCAGTTAATAAATATTTTCCTTTATACGCATAGGTAAGACGCCCCAGATATGATACAAGTGAGTTTTCCCAACGATAATCAGTAGGATAGATATCAAATATTGCTGCATTAGAAAAATATCTGTAGAGCATATCTTCGTTTTTAAAATTTCTTGCAGCAGCAGAAAATCCTTTACCCATACTTTCCTGAGCGGTATATCCAACCACTGCAGAAATATCATGGTTATCATTTAATACGATTTTATAGCTGAGCGTTTGTTCTGCAACCCAGGAAAGATAATTATCATTATTGTAATCGAGTCTGTTATCATCAAATACTTTACCGGGTTCTAATCGTCTGACCTGAAACATTTTATTAGTATACATTGAATAATCTAACCCGAAATTTGATTTGAACTTCAAGTTTTTGATTATTTCATACTCCAGAAACATATTGCCACCCATTTGTAAATTATCAGATTTATTATCCAGGTTTAACAATTGTGCAACTGGATTAACCAGATCACCATATGAACCGGTCCATGGAGAACCAGGGTCAGTAACACCACCAAATATTCCATTTTCCTTGTCGAAATAGACTTTTGCAGAAGGTGGATATGACAGGGCTGTCCAGATTGTACCATAATAAGCATTCTTTGTATCGGTACTTTGCCCAGTCCCGGAACCAAATGAAATATTTTCGCCAAAAGTAATTTTATCTGAAACTTTCGCTTCTGTGTTTATTCTGAAATTATATTCCTTGCTATATGTATTTTTCAGTACGCCGTCATTTTTAAAATAACCTCCAGAAATAAGATAGGAAACATTGTCGCTTGCTCCACTTATACTTACATCATGTCTTTGGATAGCTCCAGTCCTGAAAATTTCATCCATCCAGTTTGTTCTGGTAATTCGGGCATCCGGATTTAAGGATTCATTAAAAACGTTAGGTCTGGGTAATCCGGCATTGTCTGCGGCCAGATTATATGCATCAGCCATTTGAGTACTATTCAATGGTTTGGGCAAATTATGTGCATTCTGAAAACCATAATAAGAATTAACATTGATTACCGGTTTCCCCTTTTGCCCTTTTTTAGTCGTTACCATTACAACGCCTGCAGCAGCGCGAGCGCCGTAAATAGCTGCTGCTGAAGCATCCTTTAAAATAGTAATCGTTTCTATATCTGAGGGATTAACCGGCCCGGAAGCAATACTCCCGTCAACTACCCACAATGGAGCCTCATTAGATAAAGTTCCAATACCACGGATTCGTATTATTGGTTCAGAAATCGGAGATCCGCCATTATTAACAACAGTTACACCTGGAATATTACCCTGCATATATTCCTCCACACTTCTAACCGGCCTGTCACTTATTTTATCCATAACGATATTTGCTACGGACCCGGTTAAATCAGTTTTCTTAACACTTCCATAACCAATAACAACTACTTCTTCAATACCAATGGCCTCAGCAACCAGTGTTACATTAATTGTTGATTTGCCTGCAACTTCTATTTCTTGTGTCTTCATTCCCACAAACGAAAACTGCAACGTAGCAGTTTCAGGAATATTGGGAAGTGAATAATTCCCGTTTGTATCGGAAGTCGTTCCGATAGTAGTCCCTTTAACAACAATGGAAACCCCAGGAAGACTTTCTCCGGACGAGCCGGTCACTTTACCGGAGACGGTTTTTTGTTGCTGAGATGTTAATTCATAATTAGATTCAGGTGTTGTAAGTACAATAAACCTGTCTTTTATGATATAACCCACATCTGTTCCGGCAAAGATAGATGTTAAAACATCATCAATTCTTGTGTTTTGGAAATTGATTGATACCTCTCTGTATGTATCAACTAATTTGCCACTGTACATAATCCGAAACTCACTTTCGTCCTCTATTTTTGAAAGGACTTCTTTTATTGTAGAGTTTTCCATTTTTAGATTAAGCATTTTTGACTGAGAATAGGTTTCAGTAGCAAAAAGATTAACCATGGAAATCAAAATCAAAAAGGTCGTTAGTTTCATAATCCTGAATAGTTTTTTAAACCGAGGAGATTTTGCTTCCCCCCACAATTCCATAATTTTTTTCATATCTTTGTATTGATTAAGTTAATAAATACCCCGTATGTCAGTATAGGGTTGATATTTAATCTATGCAGGGAGGTGTTGACTCATTTCCCTGCTGTTTTTGTTTTTAGTTTTTTCCATAGGCAGATCTTTTTTATAAGTTAGGTTTAAGGTTTATTTTCGTTTCTCTAATATTACTTTTGGTTTTGAGAATGTGCCGTCCGGTAATTTCTTACGTGGAAGTATTTTAGAAACAATAGGAGTTGCAATGGTCATCAGGTCGATAATCTGACAAAGGGGTTCATCTATAAAAGTGACCGTATATATATAGTCTTTTATCTCATCCTCAACTTCAAAATCAACATTAAACATCCGGCCTAATCTTTCGGTAACCTCAAGTATAGGTGTGTCTTCGAATACTAGCTTCCCTTCAGTCCACAAAATGTATTTTTGAATATTCCCTTCCGTACTTGAAACAGCTTTGGTTTGAATATTGTACTCTACATGCTGCCCTGGTGAAATTGTGGTAACCGTTTTGCTTTTTCCATCCTGTCCAATTCTATATAAAACAACTTTCCCGTCAACCAAGGTCGTTTCAATAACATCTTTGTCGGGATATGCCAAAACATTAAAGGTAGTTCCTACCGCTTTAATATTAAGATCTCCGGCTTTTACTATGAAAGGTTTTTCAGGATTATGGGCAATTTTAAAAAAACCCTCACCAGTTAGCTCAACATCCCGTGTATTCCCGGAGAAAAACTGTGGGTACTTTATCTTGCTACCGTAATTTAAATGAACCACTGAACCATCTGATAGTTGAACCACTGTTCTGGAACCGATTGGTGAAATGACTTCAAGGGAATCGACAGTAAGTTTAGCGTATTTATCAGATTCCATTTTCTTTTCATATAGTGTATAGAATAGAAAAGAAAGCACAGGTATTAAGAGAACAGCTGCTGCCTTTGTAATCCACCTTGTGACTACAGATAATGTTAAAGTTTTGCTTGCTTTAGCATTTTTTTTCTGATTGTCATTATCTATTTTTTCTTGAATTTTATCAAAAATAGTTGTGAAATTTTCATCGTCGTCCAAATCGTTTACGTCCTGATACGAGTTCCAGTCCTCAAAAATCAATCTCTTGTTGTCTTCATTCAATGCGTCAGTATTTACCCACCTGAGTACTTCATTTAGTTCAGCTTCTGTACACTGATTGTTTAAAAACTTTATAAGTAATTCCATTTTCATTTTATTGTTTTAAAATGCCACCCAATAATATGGGTGGCATTAAATTACCCTAACCAACTAACCTGAAAAAAAACTTTTGTTGTTTAAAGTTCGAAAGGTAATACGCTTAACTCCGTTGATGGGAGTAGATAAAAAATGATTTTTTTTAATAAAGAAACAGGTAAAAAAATAATAGATTGATTGTCAGGCTACTATCAATATGCGATTTTAAGAAGGCGAGTGTATTGGCCATGTGCTTTTTGACAGTATTAATCGAGATATCTAATTTTTTTGCAATTTCATCATGCGATAAGCCTTCTTCTCGGCTTAACTGATATATTTCTTTCTGGCGAGGTGTTAATTCATCCAGCAAAGATTGTACTCGTTCATTTAATTCATTAAAGTGGATTTCATCGATTAAATCAAGGGAGTTAACAGGTTGTTGCAGTGATTTTAAGTGATCCAGATATTTTTTCTCATTGGTGCGTTTACGCAACAGACTTATTGTGGTATTATAAGCAATGGTAAACAGAAAAGATTCAAACGAAGCATAAGCATCAATTTTGTTCCTGGATTCCCAAATTTTTAAAAAAACTACCTGAACGATTTCTTCCGCGTCTTCTTTCAGTTTGATATATCGTAAAACAAATCCATAAAGCCTTTTACTATACCGCTCATAAATATTGTAGAATGCAACCCTATCATCCTTTTGAATAAGCAGTATTAGTTCACTATTTGATTTGGTAACCTTCAAAGCTATCAGCTTATGAATTTAATTCAAAGCTACTTCTTTTTAATGTAAAACAACTCTTTCAAACATTACTGTTCAAACCCAATTTTCTAATTTTTAAGCATCTCAAATTCAACATATACTG
>JAPLDY010000229.1 GCA_026391595.1 Bacteroidia bacterium | reverse complement strand
GGGGGATAGCCGCAAGCGACGCCGCAACGAGTACCTTGCCGGCTTTCCTTACAAAGTCCCTTCTTGACTGATATATGTTCTTCTGATCTTTCATTCTTACGTCATAAATTGAATGTTCTTCATGATTCTTTTTTTTACATACAGATTATAATCAGTTTTAGCCCCCCTTTAGAGCTTGTCCCGATAGTTTGAGCGGAGCGAAAACGTATCTGGAGGGGTTGGGGGGTCATCTCCTTTTAAACACATACAACTTTGAATCAGCCGGATTTGCTGCAAAAATGGTTTCCCCGTCAACCGATGCAAGATCAAGAGGGACAGATGGAGTGAAATTGTTTTTTGATGATACAAATTCAATGAATTTCCCATATTGGTCTATGATCTTTACCCTGTTTAATCCTTTCTCAGCAGTTACAAATCCCTGTGGAATTACAGCAAAGTGTGCAGGATTGCAGCATCCGCAGAAAGTTCCCGGTGCGGTTCCCGGTTCACCGAATTGCTCAAGAAACTTTCCTTCAATAGTCCATGATTCAATCCTGCGGTTTCCGGTATTTGCGATGAACAGTACATTACCGCTGTAAAGTGCTACATCAAAATATGGACTCGGAATAATAAACCTGTTATCGGATTGACCTATCATCGATTTGACTTCCCCATTCTTCTTCAGGATAAAAACCCTTTTCGTGCCTGCATCTGCAAAAGCCACATATTGTCCATATGCAGAAATGGATGTTATGATGCTGTTTGCTTCATAAGGTCCCCATTCAGTTATCGGCTTCCCCTGGCAGCTGACCAGGTAAATAGTTTGGGCTGATGATGCATATACCGTATCGCCATTAACCGCCATGGCAGTTATTGTGGAAGGCATTTTAAGCGTCCATTTCTTTGTCAGATCAGAAGCATAGCAAGATATGAATGATTCACCTCCCACGTAAATGTCGCCATTAATGGAAACAGCTGCCGAATGAAGCTTGCCTTCTTGTACTGTCAAATTATTAAAAATGAACCATCGATCAGGGATCTGTGCTACAGGTTTTTCCGGTGCATCAGACAACTGTCCCGATCCGGAAGTGACAGTATCATAAACAATATAACCTATGAAGGTTAATATGACCAGTAACGAAATAAGTGCAATAAATTTCTTATTCATAGTTTATTATATTCCGATATTCAGACATACCATGTTTCTTGAATCCCTCAAGATCAGGAAATTACCAGCAATAGCCATTGGCCCCCATGCTTCAATTCCTTCAGTGATCCTGTGCTTTGATACCAGTTTTGCCGAAGGGCCTTCCAAATTAAATAAAAAGAGGTTTGCATCATCATCAAGCAGATACATCTTTTTATCACTTATTACATAAGGTCCCAGTCCCCGGCCGTACCTGTTCTCCTTGCCGCTTGTCCAGAGAGGCACTTTGAGATCAGATTTTGAAAAGCATACCAGCTGTTTCTTCAAAGGACCTGCATTTTCAGGCATCATCGACCAGATATAATCACCCACGATCACTGGTGTCTGCTGATCGCTTGCAATGCCTTCAGGAGCTTTATGTGATTCGATCATTTTTGCTGAATAACCAGTTCCATCGAAATCGATCCTGATCCTTGCACCACCTGCTCCATAGCTTCCAAAAACGGCAATCTCGTTATTCCCCAGAAAAATGGGGGAGGCTGCAGTTGTGGCGGGACTCCAATCTGTAGTAGTCCAGAGTAATCTTCCACGGTCTTCACCTTCAGATGAGACTCCGACGACACCTCCTACGGCATTGTACACATACATTTTTTCCCCATGTATGGTCATGGGCATTATGGAGCTGTGCGACATCCTCAGCGAATCCGGATTAGGAGTCTTCCAAATCACCTTCCCCGTTGCGCAATCAACACCAATCATCAGGGCCTTTCCGCCAGGTGCAAGAACGGCAATATCATTGTCGATAAGTGGACACTGACCGGTATAGAAGTCGGGAGTGATCCTTCCTTTCTCAGTACCGGAAATCCCGTACTCTTTTTCAAGATCTATTGTCCAGAGGAGGTCACCGGTTATAGGATCAAGGCACATCACATGAGAACGGGGACCGATAGATACCAGGTATTTGATAGTGACAGCCGGAATAGTACGCGAATATCCGTGGTTACGCTTCAGCTCAACATAATACCATCGCCTCCATAATTCAATTCCCGATTTAAGCGAGAAGCACCTGAGCATATCAGCTTTCCTTCTTTCATTGTAATCGAGTATGTACACCCTTCCGTTTTTTACAACAGGTCCTGCATATCCTTCACCCAGGGATACTTTCCAAACAATCGGGGGTCCCGTTGAATCCCATGATTCTGCAAGAGGCATGGTATCCTTATTGATATTATCGAAATCAGATCCTCTGAACCTTGGCCATTCACCATATACCACTCCGTCAAATTTGCCCAGCGTATCCAGGAATTCCCCTATAATTACAGTATCTGGCCTTGGTTCCATCTTAGGCCTGTTATCCATTCCGGGTACTCTCAACACAATATCAGCCGGGTAGTGGTTATCAATAAGCCACCAGACCAGAACAGCAGATAAAAGCACAACTGCTATACCTATAATATATATGCTGCCTGATTTGCTTTTAAACATTTTTTTTACTCGGCTTATTTAATATTTCCGGAAGCCAAATTATGATTTTGCAAGATAGAAAAACGGGACCTATTTTTATTCATGATATGTCGCATCGCATTTTTTTTAACGAATATTTATCAATTTTTAACTACAGCGTGAATTTTATCGGCCCGGATATAACAAGTTCAGTGTTTAATATATTTAATTATATTTAACTAAATATTACTATATATTTATTATTAATGCTATTTAACTTAATATTATAAACTATAATATTATATTTACTATATATATATTATTTATTTCTGTTAATATTATTATATTTACAGTTTATGAATATTGGTAGTCTTTTGTCTTAAGTATATTATTTTATGTGCGGAATTGTAGGTGTATTTGATCTAAAGGTCGATCATATGGAATTGAGGACCAGTGTCTTGAAGATGTCGAAAAAGCTCAGGCATCGCGGACCCGACTGGTCTGGCATTTTTTATTGTGAAAAGGCGATACTGGCCCACGAGCGTCTGTCAATAGTCGATCCGCAATCAGGAAGACAGCCTCTCTACAGCAAGGATGGAAATCTCGTCCTTGCTGTTAATGGTGAAATATATAACCATCAGTCGATAAGAAACCGCTATGAAGGCTCATATGAGTTCATGACCCATTCCGATTGTGAGGTCATACTTCCCCTTTACAGGGAGAAGGGTCCGGCATTTCTCGAGGAGATGAATGGCATATTTGCTTTTGCCCTCTACGACAGGGAAAAGGATTGCTACCTGATCGCCCGCGATCATTTAGGGATCGTACCTTTATATATAGGCTGGGATCAGTACGGAAATTTTTACGTTGCCTCCGAGCTTAAAGCACTGGAAGGTGTCTGCAATAAAGTTCAGGAGTTTTTGCCGGGTCATTATCTCTTTAGCAAAGACGGAGAGATCAAAAAATGGTACCAGCGCGATTGGATGCAATATGAAGCCGTTGAGAATAATTCGACTTCCATCAGCGACTTGAGAGCTGCCCTGGAAGCTTCAGTTCACCGCCAGCTTATGTCTGATGTTCCTTATGGAGTTCTTCTCTCTGGTGGTCTCGACTCATCAATCATTTCTGCTGTTGCAAAGAAATTTGCTCCCAAGAGAATAGAAACACAAGACAAAAGTGAAGCATGGTGGCCGCAGCTCCATTCATTTGCTGTCGGACTTGAAGGGTCTCCTGATCTGGCCTCTGCAAGAAAGGTAGCAGATCATATTGGAACAGTCCATCATGAGATAAACTTTACTGTCCAGGAAGGCCTGGATGCAATACGTGATGTTATTTATCA
Organism: Bacteroidia bacterium; assembly: GCA_026391595.1. Lineage (GTDB taxonomy): Bacteria > Bacteroidota > Bacteroidia > Bacteroidales > VadinHA17 > LD21. The sequence continues at coordinate 20,499 of JAPLDY010000229.1, read as the reverse complement.
TATTGAAACATATGATGTCACAACCATCAGGGCATCCACACCCATGTACTTGCTGGCAAGGGTAATTAAATCAATGGGAGTGAAGATGGTCCTTTCAGGAGAAGGAGCTGATGAAATTTTCGGAGGATATCTTTACTTTCACAAGGCTCCCGATCCAAGGTCCTTTCATGAGGAGACAGTCAGGAAATTGGGCAGGCTTCATCTTTACGACTGTCTGAGAGCTAACAAGTCTCTTGCTGCCTGGGGTGTGGAAGGCCGCGTCCCTTTTCTGGACAAGAAATTTATGGATGTGGCCATGCGCCTGAACCCTAAAGACAAGATGATAACCAAAGAAAGGATGGAGAAGTGGGTTCTCAGGAAAGCTTTCGAGGATTATCTGCCGGCAAGTGTTGCATGGAGGCAAAAAGAGCAGTTTTCTGATGGTGTCGGCTATAGTTGGATAGATACGCTCAAGGCCCTCACCGCGAAAGAGGTTTCAGATGAACAGCTCAGGAATGCAAAATACCGTTTCCCAATCAACCCACCAATGTCTAAAGAGGAATATTTCTACAGGACTATCTTTGCTGAACACTTCCCTTCCGATTCTGCTGCTTCGTGTGTGCCTTCAGTGCCCTCCGTAGCTTGCAGCACAGCAGAAGCACTTGCCTGGGATGCATCTTTCAAGAATATGATCGATCCTTCCGGCAGAGCTGTAAAAAGTGTCCATGTAGATTCCTATAAATAGTAAATTTTCTTAAATTTAAGGCAGATTTTATACTGCCCTTTATGGAGAAAGATACTAATGATTATGCCTGGAATATAATCTTGTGGCTTATCCTTTTCCTCGTCTTCGGCATTATAATTATTGCCTGAACCATGAGACCTGCAACATCTATTCTTCTCTTCGCCTCACTTGCTGCAGCCGGATGCGCTCCCTCAAAAAAGGAAAAACCTCTTCCTAATGTCGTTTTCATCCTTGCCGATGATCTTGGCTACGGTGATCTTAGCTGCTTTGGACAACAAAAATTTTCAACCCCAAATATTGACAGGATCGCACAGCAGGGAATGCTTTTCAGACAGCACTATACCGGATGTACAGTAAGTGCACCTTCACGTTCATGTCTGATGACAGGTTTGCATACAGGCCACACTCCGATAAGAGGGAATAAAGGATGGGAACCAGAGGGACAATGGCCACTGCCGGCAGCATCCCTGACTCTCCCGGAAATGCTAAAAACACAAGGCTATGTGACAGGTGCTTTTGGTAAATGGGGACTGGGATACATAGACACAGAAGGAGATCCCAATTCTCAGGGATTTGATGAATTCTTTGGATATAATTGTCAGAGCCTCGCTCATAATTATTATCCCGACCATCTCTGGCACAATAAGCAAAAGATCCTTCTGCATGAAAATGACAGTGGAAAAACCGGAACATACAGTGCAGATGTTATTCATAAAGCAGCACTTGATTTTATGGAAAAGAATAAAGACAGACCATTCTTTCTCTTCTATCCTACAACTATCCCTCATGCCGAGCTCATTGCAAAAGATGAGTACATGAAAATGTTCCGCGGTAAATTTGATCCTGAGAAATCATTCAGAGGTGTGGATAACGGACCAAATTTCCGCTTGGGCCCATATTGTTCTCAATCCGAGGTACATGCAGCATTTGCTGCCATGGTGAAGGAGCTCGATGATTATGTAGGAGAAATTCTATTAAAGCTTACGGAACTAGGACTCGACAAAAACACTATCGTAATATTTGCTTCCGATAACGGACCTCACCAGGAAGGTGGAGGAGATCCCGATTACTTCGACAGTAACGGTCCTTTGAGAGGATATAAACGAGATATGTACGAAGGCGGAATAAGAACGCCATTGCTGGTTATGTGGCCGGGGAAGATAAAAGCTGGTTCTACTTCAGATCATGTTTCGGCATTCTGGGATATCATGCCAACTCTTGCTGAAATTGCAGGGCTAAAAACTCCAGAAAATATTGATGGAACATCTTTCCTGCCAACTCTTCTTGGTAAGAAGAAGCAATCCGAACATGAATTTCTGTACTGGGAATTCCATGAGCAGGGAGGTAAGGTTGCAGTAAGAATGGGCGACTGGAAGGCTGTAAAACTTAACATCGACAAAACTCCCCAGGGAGTCACTGAACTCTATGACCTGAAATCAGATATTTGCGAAACTACAGACGTTGCTTTTCAGCATCCCGACATTGTTAATAGAATAGAGGAAATCATGAAGGAGGCACATTCAACATCCGAAATTTTTCCATTTTCATATGAACAAAAGAAAAATTAATCCTGCAATTCTCCCGGGAGCACTTGGTCTCCTATCTGCAATTTCATCTCAAGCCGCCTTCTCACAGCAGGTAGAAAAATCCAATATCATTGTCATTTATGCTGACGACCTGGGTTATGGGGATATTGGCTGCTATGGCGCCACAAGGGTAAGTACACCTAATATAGATAGGCTCGCGAAGCAAGGAATACGCTTTACGAATGCACATTGTACATCAGCTACAAGCACCCCTTCGCGTTATTCACTTCTTACCGGTGAATATGCCTGGCGCAGAAAGGGAACTGGCGTTCTTCCCGGCGACGCATCTGCCATTATTCAGCCCGGCCGAACTACAATTGCTTCGGTATTGAAAAGCGCCGGCTATAGGACAGGAGTTATTGGTAAGTGGCATTTAGGACTTGGTCCACAGGGCGGACCTGACTGGAACGGGAATATTGAAAGCGGACCGCTGGATATTGGCTTTGATTACTGCTTTATCATGCCGGCAACAGGCGACAGGGTCCCATGCGTTTTTGTTGAGAACCGGAAAGTGTTTGGTCTTGATCCGAATGATCCAATAACCGTATCATATAATAATAAGGTAGGAGACTGGCCGACAGGAAGTGAAAATCCCGGACTTCTTAAAATGCATCCCAGTCATGGACATGATATGACGATTGTTAATGGAATAAGCAGGATAGGTTATATGACGGGAGGAAGATCCGCATTATGGGTAGATGAAGATATCGCTGATGTCATAACAGGAAAAGCTGCGAACTTCATTAAAGAGAATAAAGACAAACCTTTCTTCCTCTATTTTGCCACACATGATATACATGTGCCAAGAGTTCCAAATCAGAGATTTGCAGGAAAAAGCGGAATGGGTCCGAGGGGAGATGCAATTCTAGAGTTCGACTGGTCGGTTGGTGAAATCATGAAAACCATCGATTACCTGAAGCTTGCACGAAAAACGATTATCATAGTCACCAGCGATAATGGTCCTGTCGTGGATGATGGCTACAAAGATCAGGCAGCTGAGCTTCTGGGCAATCATAAACCTGCTGGTCCTCTCAGAGGAGGTAAATACAGTGCTTTCGACGGAGGAACACGGGTTATCTTTATTGTCGGCTGGAAAGGCAAAATAAAACCCGGTACTTCTGATGCGCTTATTAGCCAGATTGACCTGATGGCTTCCTTTGCATCACTTACAGGGCAGAAGCTGCCAACCAGTGCGGGGCCTGACAGCCATGATCATCTCGATGTCCTCGTAGGCAAGTCAAAAACAAGTCGCGATTGGGTGATTGAGCATTCAACGAACGGCAGATTATCATTGATAAAAGGCGACTGGAAATATATTGAACCGGGCCCGGGACCAAAAATTAATGTAAACACGAATACAGAGACCGGCAATGACCCGATGCCGCAGCTCTATAATTTAAAAACCGATCTCGGCGAAAAGAATAATATTGCAGCCTTAAATCATGCTGTTGTTAAAGAATTAACAGACTTGCTTCAAAGTATAAAATCCGGTAAATGAATTTCAAATCAATCATCAGTATTGGTGCAGCATCCCTGTCAGCTTTACCTGTGTTTCCACAGAAAACGACTCAATTCAGGCTATCAACTCCTAATATCATCCTTATACTTATGGATGACATGGGCTATGGAGATATTGGCAGGACAAGCGCTAACCAGTATGAAACTCCTAACCTGAACCGGCTTGCAAACCAGGGGATGCAATTCACCTGGTTCTATTGTCCTCAGGCTGTCAGCAGCGCTTCAAGGGCAGGCCTTCTCACCGGTTGCTATCCAAATCGTATTGGAATCTCCGGAGCCCTCATGCCATGGGCACAGATAGGAATCAATCCTGAAGAGACCACAATTGCAGAAATGCTTAAAATAAATGGTTATCATACCGGCATAATAGGCAAATGGCATCTCGGACATCACAAAGAATTCCTTCCCCTTCAGAATGGATTTGATGAATACTACGGTTTACCATATTCAAACGATATGTGGCCTGTTGATTTTGATGGAGTGCCGATACGTCTGAAAGATACTACCAGCAGTAAAATGAGATACCCCATCCTGCCTCTCATTGAAGGGAATGAAAAAGTGGGAGAGGTTAGGACTCTTGCTGACCAGGATCAGCTGACAACAGAATACACTAAGCGCGCGGTCAGATTCATTGAACAGCACAGGAAGGAACATTTCTTCCTTTATTTGCCTCATTCAATGGTGCATATTCCACTCGGCGTATCTGAGAAATTCAGAGGAAAAAGCAAGCAGGGATTATATGGAGACGTTATGATGGAAGTCGACTGGTCGATAGGAGAAATTATGGATGCACTGAAAAGGAATGGCCTTGACAAAAACACTCTGTTGATATTTACGAGTGATAATGGTCCATGGCTCAATTTCGGCAATCATGCCGGATCAACCGGAGGATTGCGTGAAGGCAAGGGAACCAGCTGGGAAGGGGGCCAACGTGTACCGTGTATCATGAGATGGCCTGGAGTCATACCTCAGGGTGAAATATGCAGCAAGCTCGCTTCATCACTTGATATCCTGCCAACACTTGCAGCAATAACCGGAGCTGAACTTCCAAAGAACAAAATTGACGGGATCAGCATTCTGCCACTGATGCTCGGAGGTAAAACAGTCTCACCCCGTCATGATTTCTATTATTACTACGAACAGAACAACCTTGAAGCAGTACAACGCGACTTCTGGAAACTCGTATTGCCACACAAAAGCCGCACATACAGGGAAATGAAGCCAGGATTTGATGGCTGGCCGGGTCCCACAGGAATTGAGACAATAAATGAACCGGAACTCTATGATCTGCGCCGTGATCCGGGAGAATGGTATAATGTGGCACCTTACTATCCTGATAAAGTCAGGGAGCTTCAGGCATTGGCCGAAGAAGCCAGAAAAGATCTTGGTGACAACCTTACGAATACTACAGGTGCAAACAGAAGAAATGCAGGCTCAGTTAAGTAGGAGCAATCCGAAAAAGAATAACTTACAGGAAAATTTGATATAAAATGAAAATCGATCTTAGATTGTCATCTGTACTTGGAATAGGTGTTGCATTAGCTTCAGCCTGCAGCAATACTGTCAGTACAGAGCGGCCAAATATTATTTACATAATGTCTGATGATCATGCATACCAGGCGATTAGCGCCTATGGTGGTATTTTGAAAGATCTTGCACCGACGCCAAATATCGATCGTATAGGGATGAACGGCATGCGCTTCGATAGATGCCTGGTGACAAATTCAATATCAGGTCCATGCCGGGCAGTGGTCCTTACCGGTAAATACAGCCACCTGAATGGTTTTGTCAAAAATGAAGGGCAGTCGCCATTTGACGGTACCCAGCAGACATTCCCAAAACTTCTTCAGAACGCAGGTTATACAACTGCCATGGTAGGCAAATGGCACCTGGGTTCTGATCCTACCGGTTTCGACCATTGGGAGATACTTCCCGGACAGGGTAATTATTATAATCCCGACTTTATTAATAAGGATGGACGTCACAGGGAAGAAGGCTATGTAACAGAACTGATAACTGATAAATGCATTAAATGGCTAAGTGAAGTTAAAGACGGTGGAAAACCCTTTATGCTGATGATGCATCACAAAGCTCCTCACCGCGAATGGCAGCCAGGGCCAAATGAATTATCCCTCTATAAGAATGTCACATTCCCGGAGCCTCCTACATTATTTGATAATTACTCCGGGAGAGGTGCAGCGGTAAATTCACAGGATATGACAATTTCAAAAACCATGCGGCTGGTTGAAGACCTGAAGCTTTTCAAAGATCCTGAAGCACCTAAAACAACTGGACTTAACAGGATGAATACCGGACAGGCAGCAGCCTGGGACTCAGTCTACAATCCGATCATCAGACAATTTTATAAATCAGTCCCTGAGGGGGACGATCTTGTCAGATTCAAATACCAGAGATATTTACAGGACTACCTGGCATGTATTTCTGCAGTCGATAAAAGTGTGGGAGAGGTGCTGGATTTTCTTAAAGAGAACGGACTGGATAAGAATACAATTGTGATCTATGCATCCGACCAGGGATTTTACCTTGGTGAGCACGGGTGGTTCGACAAGCGATGGATGTTCGAGGAATCATATCGCACTCCGCTTTTAATCATGTGGCCAGGTGTTGTCACGCCTGCAAGCATTAATGATGATATGGTATCCAATTTGGACTTTGCGGAAACATTGTTGGACATGGCAGGGGTTCCGGTACCTGAAGATATGCAGGGCAGGAGCATGGTTCCGCTTTTGAGAGGGAAAACTCCATTAAACTGGAGGAAGGAACATTACTATCATTATTATGAATATCCTGGTTCACATAGTGTTAAACGTCATTATGGGATGAGCACTGACAGATATAAGCTTGTCCACTACTATTATGATATAGATGAATGGGAACTCTACGATCGGCAATCAGATCCATTGGAAATGAAGAATTTCTACAACGATCCTGAATATGCTTCAGTGAAGAAAAAACTGCATAAACGGCTCCATAAACTTATGCTGAAGTATCAGGACAGCGAGGAGCTGGCAAAAACATTTCTTCCTAAATAGTACTGCATATCAAATATTAAGTCATAATTTTATAGGCTATTTCTGTTCAGAGGTCTGTTGAATTTGTTTTATCATAATCATCCTAATATGAAAAAACAAAGACTTTTCTTTTTACTGATTTTCCTTTTTCTGGTTGTAAAATCCTTCTCTCAGGGTTTTCTTTTAACTGCTCCAAGATTGATATTTGATGGCACTCAACTGCAGATTTTCTATGATATTATAACCAAAAACCCTAAAGATAATTTCTATATATGGGTTGAAATGAAGAAAGCAAATGGAGATATTATTATAGCAAAGAATCTTTCAGGTGATATTGGTGACAACGTTAAAGCAGGTAATAATAAAAAAATCATATGGAGTCCTGAACGGGATTCCATTATTCTTGATGAAGAGATTTCTGTTGTACTCAAAGCTGAAAAATATACAAAATCGTTTACTAAAGGCTCAATGATGGTTCGGTCGATGGTTTTCCCTGGATGGGGACAGACTAAAATAAGCAAAGGAAAACCATGGTGGCTAACTGGCATTGTTTTTTACGGAACAATGACGGGTGATTATTTTTGTTATCAAAATTATCTTAAAAACTACAATGCGTATAAAATCGAAGAGGATCCCGTAAAAAGAATTGATTATAAAAAGAAAGCTCAGCAGCAGCTGAATTATACTACTACTTTATTCTACTCCGGTGTTGCATTATGGGCAATAAATGTCTTTTGGGTTGCAGTCACACCGAATAGAGACCAACTGTTACAACATATAAATTTATCCCTGATGCCTTCGCAGGACTCTAATAATGTAATCCCTTTATTGTCAGTAAGATTAGATTTTTAAATATATGAAAAGGAAGCAAATCATATTAATAATTATTTTTCTGATTTATTCTACAAATATATTCGCTCAAATTGTGACCAGCGATAAATCTTCAATTCGTATTAATACTAAGCCAAAACAGGAATTAAAGGAGAATAAAATACCAGTTGCTAAACCTGGAATCAATTTTGCCCAATCTGATTCAAATTTGAATTTGCCGATTTCTGGTGGTAAATATTATGCTCTTCTTATTGGGATTAATAATTATGCAGATCCGGCGATTATGGGACTTGATAATCCTATTGCAGATGCTGAAGCCTTTTTTAATGCAATTACAACCAGGTATACTTTTGAAAAAGAAAACGTTACCTTTCTGCGGGATGCCACAATGTCTGAAATTGTCGCAACCCTTGATTATTATGTGAAGATTATCCAACCGGCAGATAACTTTCTGATCTTTTATGCTGGCCATGGTGTTTGGGATTCTAAATCAGAGATTGGCTTCTGGCTCCCTGCTGATGCACAAAAAGACAGCAAGCTTGCCTGGTTCCGTAACAGCACGCTTCGTGATTATCTTCGCGAGATAAGATCAAGGCATACTTTACTTATTTCTGATGCTTGTTTCGGTGGTTCTATCTTTAAAAGCCGTAGTGTTTTTATCGATGCTTCAACAGCTATAAAGAGACTCTATGAACTTCCCAGCAGAAAAGCCATGACAAGCGGAACACTTACTGAAGTACCGGATCAGAGTGCATTCCTGAAGTATTTGATTGACAGGCTGGAGAACAATAAAGAGAAATACCTGTCATCCGAGCAACTATTCAGCAGTTTCAGAATGGCTGTAATAAACAACAGTAATGCCGTTCCGCTTTTTGGTGAGATAAATGATGTCGGGGATGAAGGAGGTGATTTCATTTTTATTCTCAAAGAATAGCAATTCATGGTTTACTTTAATCCTGAAAATATGATAAGCAATAGGATTAAAATACTTTTACTCTTAGCAGTATTCATGGTTCTGTGCACCTGTAAAAAAGTGAAAGATGAGATGATGGTTTCAACAGGTGAGGTAACAAACGTACAACAGAATTCAGCAGAAATATCAGGTATGATTATTGATCTTGGAGAGGGAGCCACGGAACATGGTCATTGTTATGCTAAAACACCTAATGTAAGCATAAACAATTTAAAAACTGCTCTTGGAAATCCGGCAGGGAATGGTGGTTTTACAAGTATTCTTTCGGATCTTGAAGCCGGGACCAAATATTATATTAAGGCATATTTAAGCAACGGAATAAAGGTTGTGTATGGCAAAGAAATAAGTTTTTCAACCTCCGCTGCCCTTCTCCCCGAAATTGCAACAAAACCTGTCACAGATATTACTCAACAAGGCGCAGTTAGCGGTGGTGATATATCAAGAGATGGAGGAGCACCTATAACAGCCCGCGGAGTATGCTGGAACACTTTATCCGGACCAACAATAAGCAATAATAGAACCACAGAAGGCAATGGGACCGGGATCTATTCAAGTAATTTGACAGGTTTATCCTTAAGTACGACTTATTATGTACGGGCATATGCCACGAACAGCTCAGGCACGGGATATGGTAATGAAGTTTACTTTACTACTGCTGCAGGAGCTGTAACTCCACCTGTGACAACCACTGACATTTCTGCTATTACTAAAAACAGTGCACTCAGCGGTGGAACCATCAGTAATGACGGAGGGGCGCCGGTGACTGATCGAGGTGTTTGCTGGAGTACAACAGTCAATCCTACAATTGTCAGTTTCAAGACATCCAATGGAACGGGAATAGGTAACTTTACAAGCAATCTGACAGGATTAAACTCAGGGACAACGTATTATGTAATTGCATTCGCTACTAATAATGTTGGGACTGGGTATGGGAATCAACTCACATTCACTACAAGTGCCGATATTCCGGTTGTCACAACTTCGACAGTTTCTTCTGTAACCGGTACAACTGCTTCCGGCGGTGGAATTATAACTTCTGATGGAGGTGCAGCAATTACAGCAAGAGGTGTTTGCTGGAGCACAACAGCAGATCCTACAATATCAAATAGCAAGACTACTGATGGTATTGGCACCGGCAGCTTCGATAGCAACCTGACCGGGCTTAATCCCGCTACTCTCTATTATATCCGGGCATATGCAACAAACAATGTAGGAACGGCATATGGTGTCCAGCTGAGCTTTACTACCGGTACAACTGTGCCAACAATTATTACTACCACTGTGTCATCAGTCACTTCCACAACAGCAACCTGTGGCGGAAACATAACCAGCAACGGCGGGGTATCAGTTACTGCCCGGGGAGTATGCTGGAGTACTACTCCCAATCCTTCCACATCAAACAGTAAAACAACTGATGGCACCGGTACAGGTACCTTTGTAAGTAGTCTTACAGGATTATCAGCTAATATTACTTATTACATTCGGGCTTATGCAACAAATAGCGTGGGTACAGCATATGGTACCGAATATAATTTTAAAACCGGTGCCGGACTTCCGAGTATTACAACTGCATCAGTCACTTTAATAACAGAGACGACTGCCGTCGGCGGTGGAAATATATCCAATAATGGAGGTGCATCTGTTACTGCCCGTGGAGTTTGCTGGAGCACAACTCCTAATCCAGCTCTTACTAATAGTTTTACAAACAATGGTGCAGGAGAAGGTTCCTTTGAAAGCAATCTGAATGGTTTGATGAACAAAACAACTTATTATGTTCGGGCTTATGCTACAAATACCTCGGGTACAGCTTATGGAAATGAAATCAGCTTTACTACATCCAGTCTTCCAATTGTAACTACCTACTCTGTAAGTAATATTACTGGCAATTCTGCAACATCAGGTGGAAATATTAGTGATGATGGTGGAACTTCAGTAACTGCAAGAGGCGTTTGCTGGAGCACATTCCAGAATCCTGTGGCCACTGACGCACATACAACAGATGGCATAGGTCAAGGCTCATTTAACAGCAGCATTACAGGGTTGCTGTCCAATACGAGTTATTATATACGGGCTTATGCCACAAATAGTGCCGGCACGGCCTATGGTACACAGAAAAGCTTCACAACAAACTTGATAGTTACAGATGTTGATGGCAATACATATAACACCGTTCAGATCGGGACCCAACTCTGGACAAGAGAAAACCTTGAAGTTATACACTACAGAGATGGCTCTCCTGTTGACATGGTTACAGACAATAGTGTATGGAGGAGTCTTGGTTCAGGAGCATATTGTAATTATAATAATGAGGATAATAATGTCAATACTTACGGCAGGATATACAACTTTTATGCAATTGATGACAACCGGAATCTTTGCCCTGTTGGATGGCATGTACCCAGTGATGCAGAATGGTCTACGCTTACAACATACCTTGGAGGTTCTATTGTTGCCGGAGGTAAAATGAAAGAAACCGGAACAACCCATTGGATAAATCCAAATACAGGAGCAACCAATGAGAGTGGTTTTACAGCTCTTCCGGGTGGTTACCGTAACTACTCCTCCGGACTCTTCCACGACATTGGTATTCTCGGTGGTTTTTGGTCTGCAACCGAGGATAATTTAGTGAATGTATGGTCTCGCATACTGGAGTATGGGGTTGCTAATGTTCGCCGTGACTATAGTTATAAGACGGATGGTTTCAGCGTAAGATGCATTCAGGGAGAAGTCACAGTAGTAGTTCCGACCTTAACTACGATAGGAATAACTCTGATTACACCTTACACCGCAGGCAGCGGAGGAAGTATAACAAACGATGGAGGTGCGTCTATCACTGCCAGAGGTGTATGCTGGAGTACAATAACTAATCCTACCATAAATGATAATAAAACTACCAATGGTACTGGTCCGGGTATCTTCATCAGCGATCTTAGCGATCTTAGCCCTGCTACTATCTATTATGTGCGGGCATATGCTACTAATAAGGCAGGTACAGCCTATGGGAATGAATTAAGCTTTATGACAACTGCATTGATTCCCACGCTAACTACTACAGAAGCAACTTTAATTAAAGCTTACACTGCAAGCAGCGGAGGTGACATAACCAACAATGGAGGTGCAATAATTTCAGCTCGTGGAGTTTGTTGGAGCACATCACAAAATCCAACTGTTTCTAATGATCATACAACAAATGGTAGTGGATCTGGTAGTTATACAAGCGATATTACCGGTTTATCTCCCTTAACTAAATACTATGTAAGAGCTTACGCAACAAACAGTGCTGGTACTGCTTATGGAAATGAAATTGACTTTATAACTACTTCAAATGATCCCCCTGCAGTACCAACAGATGTATATGCCATTCCTGCAGATAAGGCGATAACAATTAAGTGGAATACTATTTCATTCGCGACAAGCTATAATATTTACTGGTCTGCATCTTCAGGAGTTTCAAAAACTAATTTTACAGGGAAAATTTCAGACATTACAGCAAACTCCTATTTACATACAGGATTAACGATTGGCACAACTTATTACTATGTAGTCACCGCGCAGAATGACTATGGGGAGAGTAGTGAATCAAACTTTGCAAAGGCAATAACACCATTGCTTTTACAAACTAAAACTATATCTACTACCGGAGAGAAGCACTTTTTTCAGGTTACTGTTACGGCCGGGCAGAGTTTATTTGTGAACATAAACATTGCTGATGATAGAAATATTTTTTATCTCTATGTGAAATATGGTTCGATCCCTACGACCATTGATTACGATACTTTATCTGTTACTGGAGAAGATGAGGCTATAAGCATCACGAATACTCAATCAGGGACTTATTATATCATGGTTTATGCTTTTTCTCAATATTGTGATATGTGGGGATGCGCTTCTGGGGACTATACTATTACCGCTTCTACCGGTGTCATTGCATTGCCTTTTGAAATATCCACAGCAGGGACTATTAATCATCTTCAGGAGAAAGATTATTATGAAGTTTCTGTTTCAAGCGGACAGAGTTTATTTGTGAACACTCATAATGCTGATAATAAAAATGATTTCTATGTCTATGCAAAACATGGTTCATTGCCTACAACCTCCGTTTACGATGCCAAATCTGAATCCGGAGATGATGAGGCTATAAGCATCACGAATAAATAAAGACCTGTCAATATTCATTTTTGTTTTACTTCAAGATTAACTTGATTGCAAATTTGACTCCCGTTTATTCCCTGATATCAGGTAGTCAAACGGATTTAAATTCTTTTGCAGGAGTACGAATCTATCGTAAAAATTTATGTATGCCTCTACATCTTCTATCTGCTATTAAAATATTCTCGTTTTATGAATCGAACTTATTCATCAAAAGTGATCTTTTTGAAATCAACCAGGTCCATGGCTTTCCTGTGATTCATTCTTCGTTCGTGATTGTCCGCTGATTCTTCACCTATGCGGCTTAAGCCAAAATATCCATAAGCAACAAATTCATTACCATATGCACCAAAGACTGACGTCTCACTTATGCCTTTTTGGTAATTGCTCCTGGCAAGATCGTTGTTGTGATATTTTTTCTCCTGGATTATTCCATTAAAGATTGGAAGAACAGACTGGTAGAATAAATTTTCTTCTGCTTTACCTGTTTCCCTGATAACTTTTTCAGCTTCGTCATATCGTTTAAGCAGAAGCAGATTCTTAATGTAGCATATCTTGTAAAGAGGATTAGATGGGTATTGATGAGTAAGGCGCAAGGAATAGGGCAGAGCCAAATTAAAATTGGTCTCAAAATTCATCCTGATCCAAAAAAGCATAAAAAATGCTTCGGCCCTCAATGCTATTGAATTTTCTCCGCAGATTTCCAGCTGCTGTATTCCCTGCTCCATATTTCCGGGAGGAAAAATAAATGCAAGGGTCTTGTAAACAGGATAGACCAATGGATAGGCCTCACGGTAATAATTATAAACTCCTGTAAAATAATAGAAATCAGAACAGTAGGAAGTATGTTCGAATGAATTTCTAAGAGGCCTGTACGTGCTTGTGGCCAGTGGTATTACTTCTCCGCTCAAATCATTATCTGCATAAAACAACAGAAGCAATCCTCTGGCACAAATGTTCGACAGAAGGTACTCAGTTTCATATTTAGTTGAGGGGCAATTATCGTTATCACTTAAATCAATGCATTTACGCATCTCGACTTCGAATTTAACCCGCGCTGAAGAGAAGGGAAGAAGTGGAAAATTTTCCCAGTAAATTTTCATCCCGTTGAAAAGATGTAAAACCGGATGCCCGGGATAAGTCCGGCTGAGGTTTTGATAAGCAATCTCAGCATTTCCGAAATCAAGGTTGTAAATGCTGAACATACCATCAGTAAGGATCTTTACTGCTGCACTATCCTGAAGTATCTGAGCTTTTGCTTCGACAGGATAAATGCAGATAACTGCAGAAAGTAACCATTTGATAAGGTATCTCATCATCTTATTTCTGATGGCAAATTTACGCAATTAACACGGTTTTATTATTTATTATACTTTTACAATAAAAACATGAAGAACATACAGGATTGTATAAAATTCACAAACGAAAATCCAATATGCTATCTTGCAACTTTGGAAGGTGATCAGCCTCGTGTAAGGGCTATCGGATTCTGGTTCGCCGATGAAACAGGGTTCTATTTTCAGACCTCCTCATTCAAGGAATTTCCGCATCAGATAAAGAAGAATCCAAATATTGAGGTTTGTTTTTATAAGCATGAAGGCATGATCGGAACAATGCTCCGTATATCCGGAAAGGCCGAATTTATCCAGGATAAAAAGCTTGCAGAGAAAGTCATGGCCGACAGGCCCTTCCTGAAAAGTTTTGGATTAACTGCAGATAGTCCTAGAATAATGATATTCAAAATTTTCCACGGCACAGCTCATTTCTGGTCCATGGAAAAAAACCTTGCACCAAAGGAATTTATAGAGTTTTAATCCTGATATTAAGTACCATTGGTAATCTGCGACCTTAATTCTAATTCCATGAAACAAGTAATATTTGCTTTAAGACTCTTGATGCTGTTCCTCTTGACATCATGTGTTTTTGATTCATCTGATGAAATAACTCCTCTTCTCAAAATATCTGATAATAAGAGGTTTCTTGCAACCGAAAATGGCGATCCTTTTTTCTGGCTGGGTGATACCGGATGGCTCCTCTTTTCAAAACTTACCCGCGAGGAAGCTGAAAAATACCTTGAAGACAGACGTCTGAAAGGGTTCAATGTAATCCAGGTAATGGTACTTCATAGTGTCAGAGATGCTGTTAATGTCTATGGAGATACTGCTTTGATTGACAATAAAATAGATCAGCCATTGACAACCCCGGGAAACTCGTTTGAAAACCTCGGTCAATATGACTTCTGGGACCATATCGATTATGTGATTGATCTGGCCGGTAAAAAAGGAATATACATTGCGCTTGTGCCTGTCTGGGGTTCAAATGTCAGAGCAGGCCTTGTCGGACGGGAGCAGGCAAAAACATATGCCGCATGGATTGCGGAAAGATATCATGACAGGAACAATATTATCTGGGTGAATGGGGGTGATGTCCGTGGCAGTGACTCAACTGCAATATGGAAAATAATAGGTAGTACAATTCGACAGACAAATAAGGATCAGCTTATTACATATCATCCTTTTGGCAGGACACAATCTTCAGAATGGTTCCATACTGAACCATGGCTCGACTTCAACATGTTCCAGTCCGGGCACAAAAGATACGACCAGGATACTACCGGACTTGCCTATGGAGAAGACAACTGGAAATATGCAAATGCCGATTATTCGCTGATCCCTGTTAAACCAACCCTCGATGGTGAACCATCCTATGAAGGTATCCCGCAGGGACTTCATGATACTACCCAGCCGTACTGGACTGATACCGATGCACGACGCTATGCTTACTGGTCAGTCTTTGCCGGATGTTGCGGATTTACTTACGGACATAGTGCAATAATGCAATTCTTAAGGCAACAGGATAATCCGGGTTATGGAGCGAAAGAACACTGGGACGTTGCAATAAATGCTCCCGGTTCTTCACAAATGAAGTACCTCAAACAGCTTATGTTATCTAAACCCTATTTTGAGAGAGTCCCTGCAGGGGAATTACTGGCAACAAAACAGGGGGATAAATATGACTATATTGCACTTACCAGAGGAAATGATTATGTCTTTGCATATACTTGCAATGGCAGTGATATTACATTGAAAATGAATAAGCTGCCATGGCTAGAATATAAGGCTTCCTGGTTTGATCCGCGCACAGGATCGACAACTGAAATTGCAGTAAACAGGAATTCCGGAGAGACAACCTTCGATCCTCCCGGTGAAAAGCAATTTGGAAATGACTGGGTATTAATCCTGGAAAAAATCTGAGATGATAAAAGAACTTATCAGTGGGCACCTGGTTCCCCGCGAGAGTTTTGTTTTCGGATTCGCAGATCTTCACGGGCTGCTGAATGACAAATTTGAGGGATACGAATATGGCATTTCAATTGGTAAAAGACTGGATGACATAATAGTGGATGATATTATAAATGGTCCTACAATCGAGTATTATAATCATTATAAGAAGATCAATTCTGAACTTGCAGAGATTACCGGAAATATTCATGCTGATTTACAGAGAGAGGGAATAGACTCATTACCGGTTGAACCAACTATTTCAACAGGAGACGATAGCTATAATGAAGAATATCTGAGGACGCTTACTGTAGATATCTCGCACAAAATGGTTGCTACAAGAGCCGGGTTGGGCTGGATCGGTAAAACTGCCTTGTTTATTTCTACAGAGTTCGGACCACGTTTGAGACTTGTTAGCATTCTGCTACGGAAGGATCCCGGAATTGATTCATTTCCGGTTACTGAAAGCGAATGTGGAAAATGCAATCTGTGCGTGGTAAAATGTCCGGCAGGTGCTGCAAACGGCAAATTATGGAACACAGGCATCAAACGTGAAGAATTCTTTGATCCCCACAAGTGTCGCGAAAAATGCGGTGAACTCGCCTATAAGAAGCTTAAGGTGGATGCCAGGATCTGTGGATTATGCGTATCGATATGCCCTTATGGGAAAAAATTTTCATAATAGATTTGTTCCTGGCTGCATTACAATATTTTAAAATAAAGAAGAATTTTATTGAAAATTACCGCTGAAAATATCCTGTTAATAGGCTCAATACTTGTCTTCATAAGTGTGCTGGCAGGAAAGACATCCTTCCGCCTTGGTATACCAACGCTTGTATTGTTCCTGGCAGTTGGAATGCTCGCAGGATCAGACGGAATAGGGAAGATCAGTTTTAACAATCCGGGCATTGCCCAGTTCATAGGAATAGTTGCACTGAACTTCATCCTCTTTTCCGGTGGTTTTGAAACTGACTGGTCATCTGTAAAACCAGTATTTGCTCAGGCCTTGAGCCTTTCAGTACTTGGTGTCATTCTGACTGCCGGTTTCCTTGGAATTTTCATCTGGTGGATAACAGACTTCTCAATATATGAAGCCCTTCTGTTAGGGTCAATTGTCTCTTCAACAGATGCAGCCGCGGTCTTTTCAATTTTACGTGGCAAAAACCTTGCGCTCAAAGGACAAATCAGGCCGACACTTGAGTTCGAGAGCGGAAGCAACGATGCTATGGCGTATATTCTAATCATCGTTTTTATGAGTCTCATTCAGGATTCTGAAAAGCCAGCCTTGTCAGTTATCCCCTTATTCTTTCAGCAACTTCTTATAGGAGGGGCTTTTGGCTTTCTTTTCGGTTATACCGGCAAGTTTATCATCAACAGAATCAAACTCGATTATGAAGGTCTCTACCCTGCACTCATGATAACCCTGATGTTCCTGACTTACTCGGTAACCACATCACTGAACGGGAACGGCTTCCTTGCAGTTTATATTTCAGCGATTTACCTTGGCAATCAGGACCTGCTCCAGAAGAGGACAATAATGAAAATGTACGACGCTTTTGCCTGGCTTATGCAGATTATTCTTTTCCTTACCCTTGGACTTCTGGTCTTTCCAAGCAGAATAGTACCGGTTATCGGCATTGGTCTTCTGATCTCGGCATGTCTTATGTTCGCAGTACGTCCGCTGGCCATCTTTATCTGCCTTGCTCCGTTCCGGGTTAAAACCAGAATTAAATGGTTCTATTCATGGGTAGGGCTGAGGGGTGCAGTTCCTATTGTTTTTGCCACCTATCCTCTGATGGCCGGGCTTGAAAAAGCTGATATGATCTTTAATATTGTATTTTTCATTTCACTAACTTCAGTGATCATACAGGGATCTTCTATCCCGATGGTCGCCAAATGGCTTCATGTGTTGCTTCCTGCTAAGGTTAAGGCAATTACGCCTTCCGATATTCTTCTTTCTGAATCATTTAATAATGCTACTCCTGGTAATTGCAGGAACAGATGATATCCTCAATTCTGTATCGGAAAACCTGATGGGAAATAAGCCAACGGCAATAAGCGATAAAAAGTCCTGATCCTAATCCGGAACTGAATAAGGCGGCTTCGATGCACAGCAATTCTTGAATTTCTTCTCGCTGCCGCAAGGACAGGGTTCATTTCTCTCAGGCATAACTCTCTTTTTTACCTGGTTCTCTCTGTTTTTGATCCAGGTCATTACATTTGCCGGCGGACGCTTATTTCTAAGCTCTTTAGCCATAAAACCCATGTATGGCTCAACATGATTGAAAAACAATTTATAACCTTCACACAGATAATTTAATCCGGGCTTGCCTTCGGGAGTGAGGATAAACCTGTGCTTCGGACACTCTCCATGACACGCATACCTGACATCACAATGAAGACAATATTGCGGTAACCTGTTCCGCTTGTCGATCCCGAAATCGAACTGGCGCTGATCCTTTGCCAGATCAACCAATGGAGTCTGGAGTATATTTCCAAGATAATATTCTGGGTAAACTAAATGATCGCATGAATAAAGATCTCCATTATGCTCCATTACCAGTGCATCGCCGCATGTATCATTGAATACACAAATACCAGGATTTTCCCCTGCATAATTAGCCAGTGTGGCATCAAAGATCTGAACATAACACCTTGCAACATCATTCCTTACCCATTCATCGAAGATCGTGACCAGAAATTTCCCGAAATCCTTTGCACCTACGGACCATTCCGTGACTGAAGCTTCACCGTGAATGGGAGCAATAAGCGTCAGGGAATCCTCATCGTTTTTTTTGCGTATCCTCTCAACGACCGGAAGGAACTGCATAAAAACGCTTCCTGTTTTTTTAAGGAAATGGTAGGTTTCATGTGCATAATGAACATTGTAGCTGTTTACTGTACTCAGTGTATTGAATTCCACCTTATGCTTATGAAGAAGTTCAATGCTATTCATAACCCTTTTAAAGGTTGGCCCTCCTGAAAATGTCCTTCTGTAGTGGTCGTGGTTGTGTTCTGTACCATCAATCGAGATTCCGACAAGTATATTATTATCAGTAAAGAAGTTACACCAGTCATCATTAAGTTTCGTACCGTTTGTCTGGAAAGCGTTTTCGATCTTTTTCCCTCTCGAGTACTTCTTCTGAAGTGCTAAGGCCTTTTTGAAGAAGTCGAGTCCCATCAGAGTAGGTTCTCCTCCCTGCCAGGTAAAGGTTACGACAGGTATTTCATGTGCCTCAATGAATTGTTTTGTAAAATTTTCAAGTAATTCCACAGACATCCTGAGCTCTTTAATACCCGGATAGAGCTTGTTTTTCTCCAGATAATAGCAATAAGTACAATTGAGATTGCAAGATGGCCCTGCCGGCTTCAGCATCACCTGGAAAGCAGTGGGGCGCTTAAGCTTAAGGGCGTCTGTAAAATGAAGATCGTTTTTCAAAATGCTTTATTATGCATCACTTAATTCTTAACACATCGGACAGATAAACCGCTGGACTTATTAATAAATGTATTTTTCACAATGCTGTTCTCGTACCCCATGGACCTGTACAAAGCATCAAAAGCAGAATTCTCCTGATATTCGGAGAAGGACCACCACTCTCCGGAATGATCCATTTCATCATACCTGCCATCAGATCTGCGGTAGCCACCAGGAAGTGCAGAAAAACCACTTTCATTTGTCGCGGTTGGTTCGGTATCTGCAATACGGGGCCAAAAAACAGTTGCTTTTAGTTTGTCGCCTGCGACATCTTCTCCGCCCAAATAATCAGTAAGGATCTTCCAGTCATTATCTTCCGGAACATGCCAGCCTGAAGGGCAAAGCTTCCCTGTATTTACTGCATGCCAGTTATATAACGCACCAGACACATTCCGTAATGCACTATAATAATCATCTCCAAATACAGAACTGCTATCGCACCAGCAATATCCAGGTGTTTGTAAATTATTCCATTCTATATTTTCTGTTACCAAAGGTATTGATGTGCCATCGTTGAAATGCGTTGTCTTCAGGTTTTCTGCTATCCAGATCTGGCTGCCAATTTTGATAGTATTATACCTATTATCATCAAAATCAGTAATATAGTGATCCTCAATGCATCGAACAGACATTCCAAATTTCTTATCCATGGAGGTACTTAAAACATTACCGGCATCAGAAAACAGAATGACAGACGTTGGATAATTAACATAATCAGGGTAATCCGACGCTGACCAAAAATAACCTCTGCTTCTAACTTCTTCGAACGGTCCATACATATTACGGTTGCCTCCCCCCGTAGCTGAGAAACCGCTTGTATTTGTAGCTTTGTTGTACATCATTCGCCAATGTGCCAGACCGGTTTCCTTTATTGCGTCTCCGGCATTATCCTTACCACCAACAGAATGTAAAAGGATTGTCCACTCT
>JAPLDY010000005.1 GCA_026391595.1 Bacteroidia bacterium | reverse complement strand
AAGGTGGATCAGGAAATAGATATATAAAGTGCTGTTTGCTATTAATTAAAGTATTTATAACTTTGCACAAATTATAATAATTACGGAGATGGGAAAAATAGGTGTAACTGAGATTTTAATTATACTGGTAATAGTTGTCCTTCTTTTTGGAGGAAAGAAAATTCCCGAACTGTTTAAAGGTATTGGACAGGGAATGAAGGAATTCAAAAAAGCCTCAAAGTATGATCCTGATGAGGAAAAGGAAAAAGAAAAATTCGAATAAGAGAATAATTCTGATGATATAAATAAGGGGCTTCTGCGGAAGCCCTTTTATTTTTAAATACCCCCAGCCATCAGCGATGGCTGATGGCTTGCCCCCTAAAGGGGGCCTAAAACCGACCCCATATTTTTGTTGCCTTCGGGTTTTAGACCCCCTTTAGGGGGTGCCCCGCCAGTTGTGCGGGGCGGGGGTTTTATCCCTTCAGGGGGACTTATTTATAAGCCTCGTATTTTTGATTTCTTCTTACAGGCACAAATCCTGCTTCTTTGATAATCGACTGCAGATCTTCTGCACTGAACCTGTTGCCTCCCCCGGCAACGCTGACCACATTCTCTTCGATCATTATTGATCCAAGATCATTGGCACCAGCATGAAGCGCCAGCATCCCTGTTTCTTTTCCCACGGTCAGTATTGATGCTTGTATGTTAGGGATATTGTTAAGCATCATCCTGCTTATGGCAATAAGCCTTAAATAACCGGGTCCGTTATAGCTGCTGATGATGCCACGCTTATCCCGGAGTACTGTTCCCTCATCCTGGAATGGCCAGGGTATGAAAGTTATGAATCCATAATGCCCTGCAGGTTTTTCCTTCTGCAGAGCTCTCAGCCTGACAAGGTGTTCAATCCTCTCTCTCCTGGTCTCTATATGCCCGTACATCATTGTTGCCGAAGTTGGCAGATTAAGATAGTGTGCCGTCCTCATCACATCGAGCCACTCTTCTGAAGTAGCCTTGGCAGGTGAAATTATTTTCCTTACGCGATCTGAAAGGATCTCCGCTCCGGCGCCAGGAAGTGAATCAAGCCCTGCCTCAATAAGTTTCGACAGGATATCACGATAAGTCATCTTCTCTTTTTTAGCCAGGAATACTATTTCCGGCGGACCCAGAGAGTGCAGTTTTAGTGAAGGATACAGTTCCTTCAGTTTTTTGAATAGTTCTATGTAAAAGCTTAGTCCGAGATCCGGATTCATGCCTCCCTGGAGAAGAAGCTGGTCACCGCCGAGAGCGTACAGTTCATCGATCTTGCTGACATATTCTTCGGTTGTGGTTGTGTAAACATCCGGGGCGTCTTTCTTTCTGCAGAAATTGCAGAAAAGACACTGGGAAAAACATACATTAGTGATATTGACATTCCTGTCGATCATCCAACCGACATTCTTCCCCGGAATATATTTCTCCCTCAGCTGATTTGCAACAAACATAAGCTCCTCAAGAGGTGCATTATCGTAAAGAAATTCTCCCTCTTCAACACTGAGTGAAGCAAGGTTCAGTGCTTTTTCATAAAGTGTATCAAGTACCATATTTATTACAATTTACCCCCTTCCCAAGCCTTCCCCCACGGGGGAAGGAGTAAAAAAGCATTTCCCCCTTGGGGGAAAATGAAAGGGGGTTTTCTTAACAAAACAGAACATAAAGCATTTTAATGGCTAACCCAGGCAAAGGTAGTATTTTGAACCCTAAACAATCAATAATTTGTTTAACTTTACATCCTTAAAAAATTTCACTGCAGCCATGAAACCTGAAATAGTAAAAATCTCTCAAATATCTCCTGATCAGTCTGTTGTATGCATTGTTGGAAAGAATGAGGTACCGCCTTTTTTGAACCTTAACAAGACCGAAAAGGAGTATGCGCTGAAGCAGCTGCGAAACAAGGTAGAACTTGTATTCATCAATTCTTATTTCAAGTGCACCTATATCGTTAAGGTGAAAGAAGGAATTTCAGGTTTCAGGGAGAAGGAAGAGTTGCGCAAGGCAGCTGCCGGTATGAAAAAGCTTCTTAAATCAAACAATCATTCTGAACTGGTAATTTCATCCACCTCAACCTATAAAGGAGCTATCGAAGATTTTACTGAAGGACTTGTGCTGAGTTTCTACTCCTTCGACAAATACAAGACAAAGGATGAAGATGAAGAGAAGAAAAACTACCCCTCAAAGCTTCTGCTCTATGGTGATACAGACAAAGCCGAAATGAAATGGCTTACCGACCTTACCGACGCTGTTTATTTTGTGCGCGACCTGATCAATGAACCTGTCAACCACCTAAATGCGGCAGGTTTGGGCTCTGCAATAGAAAAAATCGGAAAATCTGCCGGATTTAAAGTGGACGTTCTGACAAAAGGTAAGATCGAAGCCCTGAAGATGGGTGGCCTTCTTGCTGTAAACAAGGGAAGCGTCGATCCTCCGGTATTCTGCATACTTGAATGGAATCCTGCAAAACCAGTGAATAAACAGCCTTTTGTCCTTGTGGGTAAGGGAATAGTATATGATACCGGCGGCCTTAATATAAAGACAGGTGACTACATGGCCAGCATGAAAGGCGATATGGCCGGAGCAGCAACAGTCACAGGAGTTTTATATACTGCTGCTAAGAGCAATCTTCCTCTTCACATTGTCGGATTGATACCTGCAACCGACAACCGTCCGGGAGGTAATGCCTATACGCAGGGGGATATTATCACCATGTACAACAAGACGACAGTTGAGGTTGGCAATACTGATGCTGAAGGGCGCCTTATACTTGCCGATGCAATCAGCTATGCTTCGAAATACAAACCTGAAATAATTATTGACATTGCCACACTCACCGGTTCGGCAGCATCGACATTCGGCAACCAGGCAATAGCCATGATGACCAATGCCGACAGAAAATATATCACCCTTCTTGAAGATTGCGGTAACCATGTTTATGAGAGAATCTCCGAGCTTCCTTTCTGGGATGAATATGGAGAATCAATAAAATCGGACATTGCTGATATAAGAAATATCGGAGGCCGTGAAGCTGGTGCAATTACTGCAGGCAAGTTCCTGGAGAAATTTGCAAAATTTCCGTTAATTCATCTTGACATCGCAGGACCGGGCATGCTTAAAAAAGATGATCATTACAGGCTGAAGGAAGGACCGGGTTCCGGCCTGAGATTGCTCGCAACCTTTGTCAGGAAGCTGGCGGCAGATTATAAAAAACTGAAGTGAAAATTATGGAAGCTAAACATATAGTGGCAGGCATATCCCATGGAGATATAAATGGCATTGGTTATGAGGTGATAATAAAAACCCTCATGGACCCCGTGATCAACGATTTCTGTGTCCCGGTTGTTTACGGATCACCAAAAGTTGCGGCATATCACCGCAAGGCGCTGAATATCAATAATTTCAGTTTCAATAATATTCGGTCTGCCGATGAGGCGAATCCGAAGAAGGCTAACATGATAAACTGTCTGGATGACAATATCAGGGTTGAATTGGGGAAGTCAACTCCCCAGGGTGGTGAATCAGCACTAGCTTCGCTTGAAAGAGCGGTCGAGGATCTGAAATCAGGTAAGATCAATGTTCTGATTACCGCACCGATCGATAAGAAAAACATACAGTCGGAGAAATTCAATTTCAAAGGACACACCGAGTATCTGAAGTCAAAAGCCGGTGCTGAGGAAGCCCTTATGTTCATGATAAGTGAGAACATGAGAATAGGATTTGCAACCGGCCATGTTCCCCTGAGAAAAGTACATGAAGCTATAAACATCGATTCCCTGGTGCGAAAGATAAAACTGATGAATCAGTCGCTGATCATGGATTTTGCAATCCGCAAGCCAAAGATTGCTGTGCTCGGGCTGAATCCTCATGCAGGAGACAATTCCCTTCTTGGGAATGAAGAAGCAGATGTGATAATTCCGGCAATGCAAAAAGCAGAGAAAGAAGGAATTATGGTATTTGGTCCTTTCCCGGCTGATGGATTTTTCGGTGCGGGATCGTTCACGAAATTCGACGGAATACTGGCTATGTACCACGACCAGGGTCTTTCACCATTCAAGGCGCTCTCATTCGATTCGGGAGTTAATTTCACAGCCGGACTGCCTTTCATAAGGACATCCCCGGTACACGGAACAGCATTCCTGATAGCAGGTAAGGGAGAAGCATCGGAGAACTCATTCCGCCAGGCGCTTTATCTGGCCTGCAGCATCTTCAGGAACAGGCAGCTGTACGCCGAAATATCCAAAAATCCGCTTAAGCATCAGGATATTGAGATCCATGCCGATAAAGTTGATGAACTTCCACCCGATATCTATAACCCGGAACAACCATTATGATCGACTATATAAAAGGTAAAGTGACTCAGATCACTCCGACTTTCCTGACAATCGAAGCAGGAGATATCGGTTACTTCATAAATATATCGCTTACAACCTTTGCCAGGCTTGAAGGTGTCAGTGATTGCAAGATACTCATCCATGAGGTGATCAGGGAAGACACTCATCAGCTGTTCGGTTTTGCAGACAAGGAGGAGCGCGATATATTCAGGTTGCTTATTTCTGTTACAGGAGTTGGCGCAAGCACCGCCAGAATGATGCTTTCTTCACTCAGCCCGGGGGAGATAGAAAAAGCCATAATCAGTTCCGACGTTAATCTTCTTAAAAGTGTAAAGGGCATCGGTTTGAAAACTGCCCAGAGAATAATTGTCGACCTAAAAGACAAACTTGGCAAACAGACCGGAACAGGTGAAATATTTGCCTTTTCAGACAATACGAAACGCGAAGAAGCGTTATCTGCATTGGTGATGCTTGGGTTTGCCAAAGGCGCTGTCGCTAAAGTACTTGACAAGATTGTTCGGGATGAAAGGAACCTTTCTGTCGAGGACATGATAAAAAAAGCGCTAAAGAACTTGTAACACTGAATATAAGCCGGATTGGGATCAGGGAAATCATATAGAAATCTTCTGGTATCTTTTTATCTTGCTCTGACTGTTTCCTTAATCTTGGGATCGGCGGAAGCAAAAGGCCAGGCTATTGGCAATTCGCCGGCGCAGGATACAACTAAAAAATCAATTCTCAAACTTCAGGATGACTCAGGAATCCCCTGGGAATTACAACAAAAATCACCGCTGTTCCTTAAGAACCCTTCTAATATCAGGGAGAGTATCATTTATGATGCTGAAAAGAACGAGTATGTAATCTATAAAAAAGTGGGTTCGTTTGACTACAGGCCTCCTGTTCATATGAATCCCGAAGAGTTCAGAAAATATGAATACAGCCGGGCAATGCGCGATTACTGGCAGTCAAGGATCACGGGCGAAGAGACAGGATTCAGATCAACGCTTATCCCTCAGATCGAAATAGGAGGAGCGGCATTCGACAAGATCTTCGGAAGCAATACTATAAATATTATACCCCAGGGATCCGCAGAACTTATCTTCGGTGTGAATATTTCACATACCGAAAACCCTATTCTGTCGGAAAAGCTGAGAACAATACCTACATTCGATTTTAAGGAAAAGATACAAATGAATGTCACCGGGACTATCGGTGACAAGATGGAGCTCGGAGTGAATTACAACACCGATGCTATGTTTGAATTTGAGAACAGGACAAAGCTTCAATATTCCGGGAAAGAAGATGAGATACTTAAGAAAGTTGAAGCTGGTGACGTTACTCTCCCTCTTAAAGGAACCCTGATAACCGGAAGCTACAGCCTCTTCGGACTTAAAACAGAGATGCAGTTCGGCAAACTGACTGTCACAACAGTACTGTCGCAGCAGAAGGGAGAATCATCGGTCATTGAAGTTGAGGGAGGAGCTCAGCAAACAAGCTTCGAGATTTATGCCGATGATTATGAAGCAAACAGGCACTTCTTCCTGTCGCAATATTTCAGGGATATCTATGACGATGCCCTGAAAACGCTTCCCATCGTCAGCACCGGAGTGAATATCGAACGTATCGAAGTATGGGTTACCAATAAGACCAGCCGGTTCGAAGAGGCAAGCAACAGGAATATCATTGCATTCATGGACCTGGCTGAAAACAAGAATCATATTTTCAGCAACGTACCCGGATTCCAGGAGACACCTGGTGCTCCGTTGTATCCCGACAATGGTGCAAACCGGCTCTATGACCAAATGAACACCGCATATTCTGCTATACGTGATGTTGATCAGGTTACAAACACTCTCCAACCATTGTACCCGGGATTTCAGATCGGAAGTGATTTCGAGAAGATTGAAAATGCCCGGCAGCTTAATGAAAGGGAATATACGATCAATAAACAATTGGGCTACATTTCATTGAATGCTGCCCTCAATACCGATGAGGTACTTGCAGTAGCTTATGAGTATACAATCAACGGGCAGGTTTACAAGGTGGGGGAATTCTCAACCGACGGTATCACGGCACCCCAGACGCTCGTCCTTAAACTCCTTAAGGGAACAACCCTTACTCCTAAGCTTCCCACCTGGGACCTTATGATGAAGAACATATATTCTCTTGGTTCCGGTAAACTTGATAAAAAAGACTTTCAACTGAATGTACTGTATCAGGATGACAATACCGGCAACTCAATAAACTATCTTCCTGATGGGAAACTTCAGGATCAGATCCTGCTTCAGATAATGGGGCTCGATAATCTTAATTCTCAGTCCGACAGGGAGCCCGATGGATATTTCGACTTCATTGATGGGATAACGGTTTTGACTGAAAGAGGTAAGATAGTATTTCCGGTTATTGAACCCTTTGGAAGTCACCTGAGGAAAAAGATAAATAACACAGCCATTGCCGACAAGTATGTTTTCCAGGAACTATATGATTCCACACAAACAGTGGCAAGGCAGATGGCAGAGAAAAATAAATTCCTTATTGCCGGACAATATTCTTCTGAATCCGGATCGGAGATACAGCTGAATGCAACAAATATTCCACAGGGATCAGTGGTTGTGACCGCTGGCGGAGTGACTCTTAATGAGAACACGGATTATACAGTCGATTATAATATGGGGACGGTGAGGATAATCAATTCCGCACTTATTGAATCACAGACTCCGATAAAGGTTTCACTTGAAAGCAACCAGTTCTTCGGATTCCAGACTAAAACTCTTTTAGGTACACATCTTGATTACCGGTTGTCCGACAATTTTGATATAGGAGGGACAATTTTACACCTGACCGAGAGACCATATACCCAGAAAGTAAATTTTGGTGAAGAACCCATTTCCAATACAATATGGGGATTAAATACATCTTATAAGACAGAGTCACAAGCGCTTACTAAGATTATTGACAAGATTCCCCTGCTCGAAACCAAGATGCCTTCAGCAATAACATTCTTTGGCGAGTTTGCCAACCTGATCCCCGGTCATTCAAGAGCAATCTCCAATGCCGGCAACTCATACATCGATGATTTCGAGGCAAGCGAGATACCGCTTGACCTCAAATCATTCAACGCATGGACTATAGCCAGTATACCGCAGGGACAGGATTTGCTTTTTCCGGAAGCAAGGCTGAACAACAATTTAGTTAGTGGTTTTAACAGGGCAAAGATAGCCTGGTATGTCATCGACCCGATTTTCCTGCGTAACGGATCCTCTACACCGGATCACATCAAGCAGCACCCTGAGGAACAATCGAGCCATTTTGTCAGGGAGGTTTATGAGACAGAAATTTTTCCGTACAAGGAGAGTGCCAGCGGCATACCCACGAACATCACTGTCCTTAATCTGGCTTATTATCCCGGGGAAAGAGGTCCGTATAACTTCGACACTGATCCGGGGCTTTATTCAAGGGGAATTAACTCTGAAGGAATGCTCAATGATCCTGCTTCCCGATGGGGAGGTATAATGAGGGAGGTTCTTACAAGCGACTTTGAAACTGCAAATATTCAATATATCAAATTCTGGCTAATGGATCCTTTTGTTGAGGATCCGACACATGAAGGTGGAGATCTTTACATAAACCTTGGAAATATCTCAGAAGATATTCTCCGCGATTCAAGGAAGAGTTTTGAGAACGGCCTTCCCGCAACTGCAGTTCCGACTAATGTAGATACCACAGTATGGGGTAGAGTGCCTACAATTCAGGCTGTAGTAAATGCCTTCGACAATGATCCTCAATCAAGAGCATATCAGGACGTAGGATTGGACGGTCTCAGGGATCAGGATGAACAAACTTATTTCAATGACTACCTTCAGAAAGCTCAAGCCATTACCACACCTGAAACATATAATAATATAGTAAAAGACCCGACAGGAGACGACTTTCATTATTTCAGGGGATCCGATTATGATTCCGAAGAGCTCGGTATACTTGACAGGTACAAAAAGTACAACGGAGAGGAGGGGAACTCGCCTACATCAGAAATGTCAGCTGAATCATATCCGACAACCGGAACGACCCTTCCTGATATGGAGGATATAAATCGCGATAATACTCTGAGCGAGACGGAAAACTATTACCAGTACAGGGTCAGCATGAGGCCCGGCGACCTTCAGGTAGGTAAAAATTATGTCGTCGATGAGATAGAATATGAAGCCACATTGGCAAGTGGTGACAAGTCGAAAGTAAAGTGGTACCAGTTGAAAATCCCCATCACTGATTATCAGAAAATTGTCGGCAACATCAGCGACTTTAAATCAATCCGCTTTATGAGGATGTTTGCCCGCGGATTCAATAAACCTGTTATAATGAGATTTGCAAAGCTCGATCTGGTCAGGGCCGAGTGGAGGAAATACAATATTTCATTCATGGAGGGAGGGGAAAGGATAACAGTGCCTGAACCTACCGACGGAACTTTTGAAATAAGCTCGGTAAGTATTGAGGAAAATGCCGGAAAAGAACCGGTAAACTATGTGCTTCCTCCGGGATTCACGAGGATGACCGATCCTTCCAATCCACAACTGCAGCAGCTGAACGAACAGTCAATGGTGCTGAAAGTTCAGAATCTCGAAGATGGCGATGCCCGTGCCGCATTCAGGAATGTCAGCCTCGACATCAGGCAATATCGCCGTCTGCGGATGGAAGTTCATGCCGAAGCAATGATAGGACAGATTTTGCAGGATGACCAGCTCACTGCATTTATCAGAATCGGATCAGACTATAAGAGTAACTTTTATGAATATGAAATTCCCCTGAAGCTGACGCCTCCGGGTCATTACGACAATAAATCAGATGAATCGAGAGCGATAGTATGGCCAGAAGAAAACAGTTTTAATATAGATCTGTCGGTGCTTCAGGATGCCAAACAGGAGCGTAACAGAAAAATGCAGGAAGCCGGCTCCTCACTTAGTATCTCGGACGTTTATGTTTATATGCATGACGGACACAGGATATCAGTTTCAGGAAATCCTAATATGAGCAATATAAAAGTCATTATGGTAGGTGTAAGAAACCCGATAAAGACCAGAAATCCTGCTGCTGATGACGGAAATCCGAAATGGGGTGAAGTGTGGGTCAATGAATTGCGCCTGAGCGATTTCATTGAGAATGGAGGATGGGCTGCGAATGCTCATTTACAGGCTCGGCTGGCTGACCTTGGAACTATTGATGTTGTTGGCCAGACCAGCACCCCCGGATGGGGAAGCATAGAGAAGAAAGTGAATGAGAGGAGCAAGGAACAGATAATTAAGTATGACCTTTCTTCGACTCTCGAATTAGGCAAGTTCTTCAACGAGAAACTGGGTGTAAGACTTCCTGTTTATATGGGTTACTCTGAAACAAGGATCAAACCACAGTACAATCCGCTTGATCCGGATATTCTGCTCAGTGACGCCATCAGAAGCTCGGTAAATGATGCTGAGAAAGACTCCATAAGGGCTATCGCAGAAGATTTTGCAAGAAGAAAAACAATCACCGTCAGCAATGCCGGGATATCCAAGAGAGGCGAAAAGCCACATTTATGGGACTTGGCCAATATTAGTGTAAACTACACATATAATGAGATTTACAGGAGTGATACAAAGACCGAGATCGATCTTGAAAAGAATCATAAGGGGGGACTCACATACGATTACCAGGCCAATCCGGCAAATGTAATGCCATTCAAAAATGTCAGGTTTCTTAATGCATCTGTATTCAGACTTATAAAGGACTTCAACTTCTATGTTTTTCCAAAGAGCCTTTCATTCAGAACTGATTTAAGCCGTTATTACAATGAAGTCAAGACAAGAAATATAAACAATCCTTTCCTCCGGATTACACCTACATACAGGAAGGATTTTGAATGGAGCAGGATATATGATTTTAAGTATGATGTCACAAGGCAGCTGAAAGTCGATTTCACAGCCACCAATCTTGCAAGGATAGATGAACCTGAAGGCGGTGTTGATAAACAGAGATATAGCAATACCTATGACCTCTGGCGTGACTCAGTAATGACCAATATTAAAAATTTCGGGCGAAATACAACATATAACCATTTCCTGAATATTAATTATACCATTCCGGTAAACAAACTGCCTCTGTTATCGTGGCTCAATTCAACAGTTCGTTATGGTTCAGACTTTACATGGCTGGCAGGGCCGCTTTATCCCGACAGTATGAAGATCAATATCGGGAATTCTATAAAGAATCATAATGAATTGTCATTTACTGCCCAGGCAAATCTTGCTACTATATATTCAAAGTCAAAATTCCTGAAGAAGATTGAGACAGATACCCGGCCTGATGCAAAGCTCAGGATGAAGTCGGAAACAAGAACTGTGACCTTTACAAAGGAAAATGTGACCTTCAAAGCCAATACCGTAAAAGGAATCGTTCATAACCTGAAAACCAAAGATGTAAAGGTGAAAGTCACGCGGAAAAACGGAGAGGAGGTAAAAGGCAAGGTTGATATAATGAGTGAGAACAGGGTGAACTTCACTGCTGCTGATCAGGCTGATGGATCAACTGTGGTTATCGAGGGCAAGGTGCCACTGAAACGGAATCCTTTTACTGTCACAGGAGAATACCTGGTCAGAGCATTACTTGGGGTTAGAAGTGCCAGCCTGACTCTTACAACTTCACAGGGCCAGTTCCTTCCGGGATATAAGCCTGAAACAAAATTTCTGGGGATGTCTGATTACAATGATGCTCTTGCTCCCGGATGGCCATTCATTCTGGGTTATAAGGACGATAAATTCTTCGACAAGGCAGCATCCAGCGGATGGCTCTCCACCGATTCACTCCTTAGTACCCCGGCATCATCCACCGACAGGCTCGACATCTCTCTCAGAAGCATGGTTGAACCATTTCCGGGTATGAGAATAGATGTCAACGCCGACAGAAGATTTCAGGAAGACATGACCGCATATTATATTGCCGATATCAACGGGAATTTCCCTGACAGCACCCGTAACAGGATAGTAAACGGGAATTTCTCGATTTCAGTTATCTCATGGGGAACTTCATTCGAAAAGATCTCCAAGGACAATTTATATGTCTCACCTACATTTGAAGCATTCAAGGATAACCTGGTAATTATTTCTGAACGCCGAGCTGAGGAGCGCCGTAAAATAGATCCCGGTTATGATCCCGAATTTGATCCTCTTACAGGAAATCCAATTGATGGTGATTATAAAAGCGGCTATGGCATGACATCGAGAGAAGTTATGATCCCTGCATTTATCGCTGCATACACTAAATCAAGTCCGAAGAAAGTCACGCTCGAAACATTTCCTTCAGCATTAAAAATGATGCCGAACTGGAGACTGCAGTTTGACGGACTTTCAAAATTTGAATTGGTACAAAGATGGTTCAGGTCGATAAACATATCTCACCAATATCGCAGCACTTATCAGATTGGCACCTACACTACAAATCTTAATTTTGATGGAGGCATCAATGGATTAAGCTCCTTAAGGGATTTGCAGAATAATTTCATCCAGCAATATGAGATCAATGTAGTGTCGATAAATGAACAATTCAGTCCGCTGATTAACATCGACATGAACTGGAAGAACAGCCTGACCACACGCTTTGAATGGAAGAAATCACGCACTGTTTCCCTTAATCTTACAAGCAACCAGATCGCCGATGCCCGCATCAATGAACTTATCATTGGCGCAGGATACAGATTTGATAATGTACAGATAGTTATTAGAACAGGCGGTGCGCAAAGAGCTTTCAAGAGCGATCTGAACCTGAGGCTCGACCTGTCGATGCGCGACAACAAAACCGTAGCCAGGAAGCTTGTAGAAGACGTAAACCAGCCTGTTGTGGGGCAAAAAGTCTTTGCTGCCGGATTAACCGCTGATTATGTGCTGAGCGACAGGTTCAACCTTCAGATATTTGCAGATCATACTATGAATGATCCTTTTGTGGCAAATACTTTCCCAACATCAAACACAAATATCGGATTCAGTCTCAAGTTTACCCTCGTTCAGTAAAAAATCTTTAGTAAAGTTGATTTTTTTCTGATTTTTCAGAAAACGTTTGAAACAAAGTGAAACAGATTTTTTAGCCGCTAAATCTGCGAATCTGCGTGAAAATAAATGACATACGCAGTTTTTATTGACAATCATTTTCTATATTTTTGGATACATTTAGATTCTTTTTATAGAAAAATTCCCCCTTTCTAATTTCCCCCAAGGGGGAAAGGATTTGCTCCTGCCCACTTGGGGGAAGGTTGGGAAGGGGGTTATGAATAGATTAATATTACTTCTCTATGGCAAAATCAAAACCACACCTCTCATTCTGGCAGATATGGAATATGAGTTTTGGATTCCTGGGGATCCAGATGGGATTCGCTCTTCAGAACGGTAATGTGAGCCGCATTTTTCAGACACTGGGGGCAGATATTGACAATATCCCGATATTATGGATCGCCGCACCGGTTACAGGATTATTGGTTCAACCGATTATCGGGCACATGAGCGACAGAACCTGGAATCGTCTGGGAAGACGGCGACCATATTTTCTTACAGGGGCGATGCTCGCCACTCTCGCTCTAAGCATTATTTCCAACTCACCAACATGGATATTTGCCACGATGATGTTGTGGGTAATGGATGCCTCAATAAATATATCAATGGAACCATTCAGGGCATTCGTCGGAGATATGCTGTCATCAGAGCAGCGGACAAGAGGTTTCGCCATGCAGAGCTTTTTCATAGGCATAGGAGCCGTTATAGGCGGATTTCTACCGATGATACTGGCCAATTGGTTCAATGTACCGTCAGTGCCTGCAGAGGGGAAGCTTATCCCGTTTAATGTGAAGCTTTCGTTCTATATCGGAGCAGCTGTTCTTCTTCTTGCAGTGTTATGGACCATTATAACAACTAAAGAATATTCACCTGAAGAGCTGGCAGAATTTGAAGAAGCCCATAAGCAGAAAATAAATACTCAAAGCAAAGAAATAAATGCTCTAAGTGATGTCAGATTCTACAGGCCTGGTATTATATGGCTGGTTGTTGGTCTGGTCCTGACATTTGTACTCTCAAAAACCAATCTTGAGAAAGAACTATACGTTATAACCGGTGGCGTCACTTTCTTCGGATTTCTACAGATGATGGCCGGATTAATGAAATCAGCAGGGAAAGGGAGCAACGGCCTGAACAGCATCATGACAGACCTTAAAAGAATGCCTTCAACTATGAGCCAACTGGCAGTAGTACAGTTCTTCACATGGTTTGCTCTCTTTTCAATGTGGATATATACAACTTCAGCAGTAACATCTCAGATCTATGGAACCAGCGATACCACATCCATTGAATATAACAAGGGAGCTAACTGGGTCAGCGGGTTATTTGCTATTTATAGCGGATGTGCCGCTCTGGTAGCTTTTCTGCTTCCTGTTATGGCAAAAGCCACAAGCAGGAAATGGACTCACTCTATTTGCCTGGTAATAGGAGGGATCAGCCTTATCTCGATAAGCCTGGTCAAAACGCCGATGGCCCTGATATTTCCAATGATTGGAATAGGTATTGCCTGGGCAAGCATACTCTCAATGCCCTATGCTATACTGACAGGCTCACTTCCGCACAATAAAATGGGCATATATATGGGGATTTTCAATTTTTTCATCGTAATACCCCAGATCCTTGCAGCCAGTATCCTGGGAAGCATGGTAAAGCATTTCTTTCATGGCAATACGATGAATGCTCTTATCACAGGAGGTATTTCAATGCTGATAGCTGCAGTGATGGTGAAATTTGTCAGGGACATAGACGATAAGAAATAATTATGGTTTTAAAAGGTTGCATTTTTGATCTTGATGGTGTTATAGTTGATACAGCCAAATATCATTTTCTGGCCTGGAAAAGGCTTGCAGATCAGTTACATATAAAATTTACCGTCAACAACAATGAAAGACTGAAAGGTGTCAGCAGAATGGACTCGATTGAAATCATACTTGAGCTTGGCAATATGAGACCTGACCTGAAAAAGAAGGAAGAATATGCTGCACTTAAGAATAAATGGTATGTTGAATACATAACCAAAATGACTCCTGATGAGATCCTCCCCGGCAGCACTGAATTAATAAATGAACTCAGAAGGGCCGGAATAAAAACAGCAATAGGCTCTGCAAGCAAAAACACTCCTCTCATTCTCAGGCGTGTCGGGATTGAAAAACTTTTCGATGCTGTTGCTGATGGAAATGTGGTTCATAAAGCGAAACCCGATCCTGAAGTTTTTCTTGCTGCCGCAAGAATGCTCGGCCTCAAACCTCGATGCTGTATAGTTTTTGAAGATGCTATTGCAGGAGTACAGGCTGCAGTGAATGCGGGTATGGCATGTGTCGGTATCGGATCTCCTGCCATTCTTTCAAAAGCTAATTGTGTAGTTCCGGGATTAAAAGAATTGACACTTGAGAAACTTTTGCAAATAAAAATCTAAAACAGACATGAAAACCTGTTACAAGAAGAATGAATGGCTCATTGTTGAGGATGGATTTCACCCTGAGATGAACAGGGAATCGGAGAGCATTTTTTCGATCGGGAATGGTTATATGGGCCAGCGGGCAAATTTTGAGGAATATTATTCTGGTGACTCGCTCCAGGGAACCTATATTGCAGGTGTCTACTACCCCGACAAGACACGTGTAGGATGGTGGAAAAACGGCTATCCGGAGTATTTCGCAAAAGTACTTAACGCACCCAGGTGGATAGGAATTGATGTTTCTGTCAATGGGAGGCGGATCGATCTGGCAACTGCAAAGCTCATTTCCTTTAAAAGGACTCTTAATATGAAAGAGGGCTGGCTGGAAAAACAATTCAGCCTAACAGTCTCCAAAAACAAAACGCTGGAGTTCAATTCCAGAAGGTTCGTCAGTATGTCCGAACCTGATATGGGTGTAATAAGATATTCAGTTAAATCGGTTGATTTTGAAGGAACGATCGAACTGAGTGCATATATAGATGCTGATGTAAAAAATGAAGATGCCAACTATGGAATAAAATTCTGGAAGGAGGTTGACAGGGAAGCATGCGAGGGAGCAGGGATCATCATTTCGCGTACCATGAAAACTGATTTTCATGTTGCAACAGGCATGTGCTTTGATCTGCAGAAAAACGGGAAGCCTCTTACTGTAAAACCATCGGTGACCAATCGTGAGGAATATGTAGGCAGTACCGTTAAAGTAGCTATGAAACAGGGAGATGAACTGGTCATGATGAAATATGCGGTGGTCCTTTCTTCATTGAATGAATCAAAGCCAGGTCTGATGAGTGGTGTTAAGAAAAGACTTAAGAGGTCATCCGAAAAAGGCTACACCAGGCTTTTCACTGAACACCGGAAGGAATGGGAAAAGATCTGGAACTTCTCCGATGTCGTTATTAAAGGTGATATAGCTGCACAACAGGGGATCAGGTTCAATATCTTCCAGCTTAACCAGACCTATACCGGAAAAGATGAACGGCTGAATATAGGGCCGAAAGGATTTACAGGAGAAAAATACGGCGGCAGCACCTATTGGGATACGGAAGCATTCGCACTGCCATTCTTCCTGAAAACTGCCGATGAGAAAGTCGCCAGGAATCTTTTGCTCTATAGGTATAAGCATCTTGGTGCCAGTATTAAGAATGCGGAAAAGCTTGGCTTTAAATACGGTGCTGCCCTATATCCTATGGTCACAATGAATGGTGAGGAGTGTCATAACGAATGGGAAATAACATTTGAGGAGATCCACCGTAACGGTGCCATAGCATTTGCAATTTATAATTATATCAGGCACACTGGCGACAACGATTACCTTTCCGATTACGGACTTGAGGTTTTGATTGGCATATCGCGCTTCTGGAGCCAGAGAGCAACCTGGTCGGACGATAAGAAGAAATATGTGATACTTGGAGTTACAGGGCCAAATGAATACGAAAATAATGTCAATAATAACTGGTACACTAACTCGCTTGCTGTATGGACGTTATCATATACACTCAGCTGTCTCAGTAAGCTAAATAAGGAGCACGCTGAAAAGTACAGGAAGATCATCAGCCGTACCGGTTTTGATGCTAAAGTGGAAAAAGTCCATTGGCAGCATGTTATCAGGCAAATGTATTTTCCACTTGACAGTTCAAGAGATGTTTTTCTTCAGCAGGATGGATTTCTCGACAAGGAGCTTAAACCGTGTGAAAAGATACCTCCAGAAGAACGTCCGATAAATCAGCACTGGTCATGGGATCGAATACTGCGCTCCTGCTTCATCAAACAGGCAGATGTTTTGCAGGGATTATATCTGTTTGAAGACAAGTACGATACGGCAACAATTAAAAGGAATTATGATTTCTATGAGCCTATGACAGTTCATGAATCATCATTGTCAGCCTGTATCCATTCGATCATTGCATCAAGGATCGGTAATATTAACAGGGCTTATGAGCTTTATCTGAGAACTGCCAGGCTTGATCTTGATGACTATAACCATGAGGTCGGTGACGGCCTTCACATAACAAGCATGGCTGGCACATGGCTTGCTATTGTTGAAGGTTTCGGAGGAATGAGGATTGTTGACAGTAAAGTGAAGGTCAATCCGCTGATCCCTGAAAAATGGACTTCCTATTCATTTCATTCAAGATTCCGAGGTATCCTGTTTGAAGTGAAGGTAAATCACAAAGAGGTGATTGTCAGGAATCTGTCGGACAAACAGCTCAAGATTATTGTCTATGGTAAAGAATTCCTGGTAGACGGTTATGGAGAAAAATCAGTAAAGAAATCTCAAAAATAAATTCAAAGAAAATGGAAAAACTACCTCTTGGCCTGTTGACGGTTTTGCTTGCAATCGCAATCACAATTGCAGGATGTTCTCTCTTTGGCAGGAAGAAAGAACTAAAGCCTTTTACCTCCACAGTTGTCCACCCTGAATGGTCAAAAAATGCAGTCCTCTATGAGGTAAATGTGCGGCAGTATACCCCTGAAGGGACCTTCAGTGCATTTGCCGGTCATCTTCCAAGGTTGAAAAACCTT
>JAPLDY010000212.1 GCA_026391595.1 Bacteroidia bacterium | reverse complement strand
TTATAATTATCTGGATATTGCAGTGAGAATCAGGAAAATAACAGATCCATCGAAAATATTGAAATTTGTGCTCCCCAGGATAGAAAATTTCTTAAGACATGATGCTAATAATGAAAGTGCCCATTTTGGAATGGATTTTAGTGTTTGCTCCCTTGATATTAAAAGCAATACACTTAAATTTTCCGGGTTTGGCAATCCGCTTTATTATATACACGAATGTGAGCTTAAATCAATAAAGGGCATTCCCAGTATTTTAAACTTCAGGCAAGCAAGAAAGGATATAAATACCTGTGAGATAAAAATGAACGAAGGCGATTCTTTCTTTATCTTCTCAGACGGATATGCAGATCAGGCAGGTCAAGATAATAGAAAGTTCATGCCCCGCAGGTTCCGTGAACTATTATTAAAAATCAGGGATATGCAGTCATATGAACAATGTGAAGTTCTGAATCGAACAATTGAAGAGTGGAGGCGGTCAACAGATATCCACCAGGTTCAGACAGACGATATTCTGGTAATCGGTGTGAAAATTTGAGAGTCAATATTATTCTACTGAATATCTGCTATTTATTAGCTTTTAAATCCATTATTTCTTCAGAAAGTCTGATAAATCCTTTGCTATTTGCCAGGGCAAGTGCTTCATCAAGATATTTGGATCCCTTTGATCTCTTTGATCCCTTCGAACTCTCACTATGTATTTGATAATTCAAGATCAGATTCTTTATTGTACCCTTAGTATTTTTCAGAAAATGAGCAAGCTGTTTGACGATGTTGTTGATGATCCTGGCATTTTCCAAATCTTTTATTTTAAGAAAGTACAGCGTTTTGACAATATAGACATCCAGGAGCGCAGGTTTGTAGTCTGTACGTTGTGCCATCTCTTCACCTCTCTTCAGGAGCACAATTGCCCTTGAATAGTTGCCAGTTTCAATAAGGATTCTTGCATAATCAGCCAAAAAGCTAGGCATGTATTCGTAATCGGTCACATTTTCATATATTCTTAAAGCCTTCCTGAGCCTTGAGAAAGCTTCCCTGGTTTTGCCTTTTTCGAAAGCAATTACCCCAAGCCATCCTGTGACCGGGGGAATCCATGATTGGTCATTGATTCTGATATAGGTTTCAAGAGCCTCCTTATATAGGTCTTCCGCCTCGTCGATCCTGTTCATTTCATAGTAAATCATTGCCTTACAATATTTTGCAAACGCGACACCCTCATCCTCTCCCCAATCTGAGTAGGCTTTTTAATTTTCGAGAAACAGATTGAGCGCGGTTTCAATTTTTCCCCAGCCGAAATAGATCCAGGCCATATTGCCTTTTGCCAGTTGAACGGCACCCTGGTCTCCAGTACTGTAGCCGATTTGCAGCACCTTGTTATAATAATCCATTGCTTTCTGGTCCTTACCCATATTGTTAAAAATGACCGCATTATTATTATAGCTGGTATAAATCGCCTCATAATCATCTACTTCCAGTGCCAGCTTCAGTGCCTGATTATTGTACCTGATTGCAATATTGTTCTTACCCTGATCTGAATATCCATAGGCAAGGTTTAGCAGGGAATTAATTAGATTTGTTCTGAACCTGGGACTTTTTGAATGATCTTTTGCCATCTTCGACCATTCCATAACCTGTGCTACCTCCTCAGGCCCTCCATCCAGCATCATCTGCCCGACCGTGAAAACCAGCCTTCCGAATGTACCCCAGTCTTTCCACTCAAGAACTTTCGATATAATTGGCTTTGCTATTTTTCTAACCTTATCCCATTCACTCATTTCATATAGCAGAGAAAGCAGGTTGAAATAGTATTCACGATTTTGCTGGAATGTCTCAATATCCAGTTTTTCTATATTACCTATAGAGTACTTTGTTTTGTTTTCCAGAAGGGTACAATATGCTTTTAGATCATACTTATTGTTCTTCCAGAGCCAGTTGAAGAATTCAGTATTCAGTAAAACTTCATAGAGTTTCTTGTACTGTTTTGACCTTATCAGGTGCCATGGCAATTCATCAGCAACTCTTTGGTTTATTGCCCCAAGTTTCTTTAAATAATATTTTGAGACAAAAAAGTGAATTTTGACTTCATGCATTTCATCCCTTATGTATCGATCCCAGACTGCTCTCTTAAGGTACTCATGAGAAAAATTAATTAATCCTGAATGACTTATCAGCGAACTCTCCATTGAGAGATAAAGGGGCGACCAGTAGTAAATGGGCAATCTTTCTCCATTTCTTTGAGAAACAAGGTCTAAAAGCTCAACCTCTTCAGTTCCTTTTCTCGCTATATAAATATAACACAGGATCTTTTCTACCAGATCAGGAATTTCTGTATTGAAATCATTCTCAAGTCTTTCAATAACATAGATAAAAAGATCCAGAGGAGATTCTGATGTAAGGTAACGGTTCAGTTTTGCTTCCAGCTCATCAAATTTCCCAAATATCCTTATTTCATTCAGAAGGGTCAGTAAATAAATAGGTGTTCCTGCATGTTTATGGGCTAGTATTTTATTAATTAATTTATTATCAAGCGTTTTTGCATACTGGGACAGATATCTCTGGATCAAGCCCCTCTGTTCATTCCGGAGTAATGGGTTGATAGTCAATACTGAATGCTCCTTCTTACGCAATACTTCCATACTGGTTCCGGGAAGAGATGATAGAACAAAATAAATGTTTTCGTTGACCATTTCCGGCAGCCATAAAAGTTCACGGGCACCTTCTTTGTTTTCCAGCTGATTGAGGGCATCAATGACAAAAACAAATTTTTTTATACCGGCCATGCTGTTCAGATTGGATAACATCCTTTTAAATTCAGATCTCAGGCTTTCTGAATTCTCAGGAATAGTCACTCGCAGGTTAAGATATTTGCCGATCGAAATAATAAACCTGGATATCATCTGGGTCCAGTTGGTGCTGTTCTCCGTTGCACCTATATAGTGTGAAAAGATGACTATATTTTTGTACTCCTTATTATAATTCAGACACCAGTTTGCAAGGAGCGCAGTTTTCCCTGATCCTGATATTCCGTCAATAATTAATAACCTTGATCCACTTTTCAGGAAGATTCCTATTTTATCAAAGTATTTTTTACCTCCAATATAAATACTCCCCCTGCTTTTTATATATGCTAGCTGAGAATTGTTCTCCCGTTCAAAA
The DNA here is from genome assembly GCA_026391595.1 of Bacteroidia bacterium. GTDB lineage: Bacteria > Bacteroidota > Bacteroidia > Bacteroidales > VadinHA17 > LD21. Next base: position 7,237 of record JAPLDY010000212.1, on the reverse strand, counting down.
TTATCCGGCATTTCATCCTGAGGAAAAACCCTGTTTATGTATTTAATAAAATCCTGATAGACGAAATCACCCATTTTTTCAGGTGTTGCATATTCATGCCAGGTATAAATACTTCCTTTAATCCTTTTTACCAGCTCCTTTTGTTTCAGGGACAGTTTTTTTTCGTACTCTGAAGTATCCTGACCTTTACTTTTAGTCCTCAGATAAAAGAATGCCGGAATATCTTTCCCCTTATTCTCGAATACTCCATAAATGATCTCCATTTCGGTAATGGATCTCCCTGGGTAATCAGATAGCCAGGGATAGGATCTGATGATTTCGCTGGTATACTCATCAGGAGAAGGAACATAACCATACCTGTTGCCAAGAATGCCGATAAAATATGGTTTACATCTCCTTATCTCTTCTATGATTATTGGAATCAGCTTCCCTTCATTGATCTTATATGAAGGAATACCCCACCTGAGATCAACTTCACTCCAAGACACATTTCTTTCTTCACAGATTTTTCTTAATCGTGGGAATATTTTTCTGACCAGAATATCTCTTTCATACTGATTATCAATAAAAGTTGAAGAGATGAAGACTCTGATACTGCGATCTTTTTCCATAGTCAAATTTTTTTGAGCCCGATTATTTAAAATTCTTATTGTTAAGTTTGTAAAAGCTTTTAACAATTGAATATAGCAATAAATTTCATAAATTTGAATCGTCAATCCTAAGGAAATGTTATTAAGCTGGATCCTTGAGTACAAGATAAAGATTAATCGCTCCGGACTCTGTTATAAGGTTTGAGAAAATCTCTCATTTTCTTTTTAGTATCTGTCTGAAATGTTCAGATAGATAATATTTGTGCTTGTTAGTCATCTTAATAACCTTTTAATCTGATATTTATGGAAAAGCTAATTATAACAGGATCAAACCTTTCAATATATGATGTCGTCAATGTGGCTCGCCATGGACAAAAAGTGGAGCTTCATCCGGATGCACGAAAAAGAATCAATGAATGCCGCGCTATGCTCAAGAAGAAGATCATGGCTCATGAGATAATGTATGGAGTCAATACTGGTATTGGAGAATTCTCGGAGATGGTACTGAATGACGACCAGATAAAGGATTTTCAGAAGTACCTCGTATATAATCATGCTGCCGGGATCGGAGAACCTGCCTCTCTGGAAACCGTAAGAGGAGCAATGGTAGGCAGGATAAATGTGCACGCCCACGGTAACTCCGGGATCCGTCTTGTTATAACCGAAACACTTGTCGAGATGCTGAACAAGGGTGTCACTCCGTTTGTATGTCAGAAAGGTTCCGTAGGAGCATCCGGCGACCTTGCTCCAATGTCGCAGATCGCACTCCTGATGATGGGTGAAGGCCAAGCTTACTATGAAGGTGAACTGCTCGACGGTAAAGATGCCATGGACAGGGCAGGCATTCCTGTACCCGGACTTCAGGCACGCGACGGACTTGGAACAATAAACGGATCAAATGTTCTTACAGCCATGAGTGCAATCTGGCTCGTAGATGCCAACAATTGGCTTAAACAGGCTGAGATAGCAGCATCAATGTCGCTCGAGGCTCTCAAGGCAAATATGAAGCCCTATACTCCTCTCCTTCATGAGGTAAGAGGTTTTAAAGGAGCTGTCAGAAGCGCAAATGCTATAAATAAATGTGTCTCAGGCGGCGACCTTAAAGAGGGAAAAGTGAAATCAAAAGTTCAGGATGCCTATTCAATGAGATCGACCCCGCAGGTAATTGGTGCAGCACATGATATGCTTGCTTTTGCCAGAAGCCAGGTGGAGATAGAACTTAACGGTGTAGGCGATAATCCCATCTTCTTCCCTGAAAAGAACCTCACCCTTTCTGGTGCTAATTTCCAGGGATCTCCCGTTTGCGTACCCATGGATATGGCAGGCGCATGCATCACTATGGTCAGCGTAATGTCGGAACGAAGAATGAACAGGCTGAATAACCCGGCCCTCAGTGTTGGTCTTCCCGACTTCCTGACAAAAGGCGCAGGCATGTTCTCAGGGCTTATGCTCAGCCAGTATACAGCTGATATGCTGATTGTTGAACAAAGGATACTTTCTATGCCGGCTTCAATACAATCGATACCGGCAGCAGCCGACCAGGAGGATTTCGTTTCGATGGGAATGAATACCGCGATAAAAAATAACCAGATCCTTGAGGCTGCCTATGGTGTTGTTGGTATTGAATTCATGGCTGCCGCACAGGCTCTCGACTTCAGAAAAAATGAATACAAGTTCGGCGTGGGAGTCCAGAAAGCACATGACGTTATCAGGAGACATGTTGATTTCCTGGATATTGACAGACCTCTGTATCCGGATCATACGAAAATGAGAGAACTGGTAAGATCGTGCGAGATACTGACTGAAGTTGAGAAACTTGTCGGGAGCCTGGAGTAGGTGGGTTATTTGTTATTAGTTATCAGGAAGTTCTGAATTCATTTAATCTTCATTATTAATCCATACCTTTGTCAAAAGATAATAATTCGGGTGGTGAAAATTATTCAAAATTAAACAGTTATCTCCGGATACCGGAAGAATCAGATATTTTCAACAGGTGTCAAAATTGAAAAAAATATTATTAATTACAGCTATTTCCTTGTTATACGTTACTATCTCTTCTGCACAGAGTGTAACTGTAAAAAGCGATACAATAACGTCTATCAAGAGAAGTGTTGAAACAAAGACGAATAGTTCTGGTCAGAAAAATACAGGTGAGGGAAATTCCGATCAGACCAATAGCGGTAATAATGCTGCAAAGAAGGGAATTAAGCAAGTCAGGAGCGCAAGACCCGACATGAGTAAAATACGGGGAGCTCGACCTCCTGAAATAGAGAGGCCCTCAGGATCTCGTATCCCTAAAGGCGTCGGTAAGCCGGGAGGAGCCATTAAGCCAGGGAAGGGGTAAATCGTCATAACTATTATGAGACCATTGATCAGGATTCCGGGATTACCTGCACTTTTTTTTGCTATGTTGCTGAACTGCTTCAGAGTAAACGGGCAGACTGGTTCTCCTATTCCGATGGACAAAGATTCTGTCCGGACCGGAAGCAACATCAAAAGAAGCAATTCTTTATTTGCAGGAGTCGGATATGGAAGTAATATGATATGGCTTGGATCAACCATTTCCGGGAACCATCCCTATTATTCTGCGGCATTGACTTATGGTTTCGGTAAGGGTCTGTATCTGACAGCATCCTCCTCATATGTGACCGGGCTGAAGCTGTTCCCTTCATTTTATTGTCTTTCATCAAGTTACGGGCATTCGGTTAATAAATGGTTTGATATTTCATCAAGCCTTGCAGGATATAAAACCCGTGAAGCTCTTAGGGATACTCTTTTCAGCGACTTCGGGTATGTAAATTTTATTACAGGCTTTGACTGGAAAATTTTGTACACCAGGATATCTCTTAGCGGTGTGATATCTGAAGATCTCAAAGGGTATATCCAGATCATTAATTCAAGATACTTTAAGACAGGAGCGTTTTTAAACGGAGATTCTTATGTCTCTTTCAACCCCGAATTCAGTATTCTTGCAGGTGAAATTATTGAAATTGTCACGCAGACAGGCACTAAAAAATATGGATTATCACCTCCTTTTCGTCATTATAAGAAAAATTCAACTGTCACGACAGAAAGCTATACATCGAAATTCGGAGTAATTGATTTTGAGTTTTCAGTGCCTGTAGACTTCAATTATAAAAGTTTCAGTATTGAACTTGAACCGGGTTTCGTACTACCCGCTTATAAAAATCCTGAATATCCGGCGCCGGATGGATTTTCAGTTTATATCAGTATATATTTAAGGATTATCTGAGCAATACAGAATGAACGTACTTATAGTTGAAGATGAGAAAAATCTTTCGGATGAGATAGCAAGGTTCCTGAAATCGGAAGGTTACCTTTGTGAACAGACTTTCAGAGGAGTTGATGCATCGGAAAAGATCGCAGTAAACCTGTATGATTTTGTCCTGCTTGACCTTGGGCTGCCAGATTATGATGGGCTGGATCTTATCCGTGAGGCCAGATCATCAGGCTCCGACACTGCTTATATAATAATAACCGCTCGTGGTGCAGTCGAAGACAAGGTGACTGGTCTTGATCTGGGGGCAGATGATTACCTGGCAAAACCTTTTGCACTGCCTGAACTTGCATCACGCCTCTATGCAGTAGCAAGAAGAAAATTCAAGATTTCAAATAATGAAATTACTGTCGGTGACTTCTCTTTTGATTCGCATTCGAGGAGAATAACCCACAAGGGGAGCGAGATCACAGTCACTAAAAAGGAATTCGACCTTCTCAATTATCTCATTTTGAATAAAAATAAAGTGCTTACGCGGCACCAGCTTTATGAGCATATCTGGGGAAATATTCTGGACGATCAGTACGACAGCAACTTCATCGACGTACATATCAAGAATTTAAGAAAGAAGCTGAATGAATTTGGGGAGACTCCCTGGCTGGAAACTGTCAGGGGAATAGGCTATAAGATTAAATTATAATAACTTCCGGGAAATGCCACGTCTGAGAATTAAATTGTCCCTTTTCAACATCCTGTCAAAAGTGGTCTTTACGGCACTATTTCTTCTCCTTATGCCATATATTGTTAAAAAGATTAGTCTTTTCGAGGCCGACAGCACTCTTATAGAAATGAGAGAACAGGTAATATCGCTGATCTCCGATATCGGGATTGAACCATTCATCACAACAGAGGCTGAAAATGCTTTTGGCAGCTATAATATTCTGAAAGAGGAGTTTATATCTATTGAAAAATATACTGAAAATGAGGATGTGAATTTCATTGAGGTGACTGAAAGGCTTATTGAAAACGAGAACATAACTTATAGAGTTCTTAATTATTCATTTAAGGTCGATGGGGAAAAATATCTACTTGAGGTGGGTAAAAGTCTGGATAGCATTCATCATACAGAAATAAATACGCAGAAGGTAATGTTGCTCTTCCTTGCCTTCATTATACTAATAACCTTTATTACAGATCTGATGTATACACGACGGTTATTAAAACCGTTAGACACAATTATCAGGAAGCTGAAAAATATTTCTGATCCCTCAGCTTATGACAATAGACCCGTAAAAACGACCACTAATGACTTTATCAGACTTGACAATGCTCTAAAGGAACTTATGGATCATATCGATAAGCTTTTCCGGAAAGAAAAGGAGACAACCATCAACATCTCTCATGAACTGCTCACTCCAGTCTCGGTGCTGAGAAGCAAGCTTGAAAACCTCCTTATCCGCGATGACCTTTCACCGGAAATTTCCATGCAGATCGAAGAGTCGCTCAAAACCCTCCATCGTCTTCAGAGCCTTATTAATTCGTTGCTTATGATCGCGCGACTCGAAAGCAGGCAATACCTCCATAATGAATCATTCTCTGTTAATAACGTACTTTCGGAGATCATCAGCGAGCTGAATCCAATAGCTGAAGATTCAGGCCTCCTTTTAAAAGAGGAGTTTGAAAGTGAACTCCAGATAAACCAGTCCAACAGGTCACTCCTCTTTTCAATGTTCTATAATATTATAAACAATGCTTTGAAAAACAGCCCGGCAGGAGGCACGGTCATAGTAAAAAGCTTTTCAATGGGGAAAGGGCATATTATCAACATAATCGATGCCGGAAAAGGATTTTCCAGAGAGCAGATGAACAATCTGTTTTTACGATTCAAAAACAGAAGCGAAAATAACGAAAATGGTACAGGTGTAGGACTTGCAATTGCTAAATCGATAGCAGACTTTCATGATATTAAAATTATAGTTAAATCTGAACCGGACAAAGGGACTGTTTTTTCTTTTATTTTTCCTGAAAATTCATGATTCCTTCATAGTCGGGATTGTACTTTTACTTCATTATTATCAATTAAAACTTTGAGGTTATGAAAAGAACAATATTTATGATTGCAGTAGCTCTGACAGCTTTTCTTACAGCTTGCAATAAATCGTCTGAGAATAACGGTACGGGGCAGCTTGTGATAAAAGTAACTGATGCCCCATTTCCCATAGATATGGTGGAATCAGCAACGGTGACTATTACAAAGGTTGAGGCCAGGAAAGCCGGTCATGATACTCTAAAAACTAATCCATTTATTGTCCTTCTCGAAGATACGATCACTTTTAATCTTCTTGATCTGAGGAATGGTTTAACGAGTGATTTGCTTGATATGAATATTCCGGCTGGGAAATATGATCTCCTCAGGCTCTATGTCGATGAGGCCGGATTGAAGATCAGGGGAGGAGGTAATTATAAGGTCAAGGTGCCAAGCGGAAAACAAACTGGCATTAAGATCTTTATTAAACCCGGTATAAATGTCACGGGAGGACTCTCTGCCGAACTGCTGCTCGATTTCGACCTTTCCCGGTCGTTCCAGATGATAGGCAGTGATCATAATCCACACGGAATTAACGGTTTCCACTTCAAACCGGTTATCAGGGCGGTTAACAATTCAACTGCAGGCAGAATAATCGGAATGGTAACGGACTCATCGCTGGTAAAGCTGAAGAATGCTCAGGTGTGGGTAAAACAGGATACAGTTATTGCCTCGACATTTACAGATACACTTGGTCATTATGGAATTATCGGACTCCCGGCAGGGAAGTATGATGTTTTCGCAACAAAAGAGAATTATGATACAGTTGGCTATTCTGATGTAAATGTTGTAGCAGGTAATATGACACTTAAGGATTTTATGCTGACGCATAAATAATCAGGTCGGTTTTAATTTGTCAAAGGGTGTCTCAGAAAGGCACCTTTTTTTATTTCGGATTGTCGATTGCGGATTGATTAATTGCCAAAATCGGACTTCCGTTCCGCTCCGCGGAATTTCCTCACTTCGTTAGTCAATCTTCCGACTTCGGTCTCCGGTCTTCCGACATTGGGACGCGAATTTAGATCATTAGTTCAAAAAATATCTTTAATCAAGACTATGTAGATTCAATTTTACTCATATCTTTATGATAGAATTGTAATAATTAACAGATTTAAAGTTGAAAATCCCTGAATTAATGGACTTCAAATTTTATTTACCTGTAAAAAAAAGAATAATTGCTGTTCTGACCTTTGCTTCCTTCATCATTTAGTCTTTCGGCCAACAGACTCCTCAATTTCTTGTTTCACACAGAATTCAATCGTTTGAATTAAACTATTTAAACTCGATGAACTTATTGTCGATATGGTCATTAAACCATTTGTC
>JAPLDY010000231.1 GCA_026391595.1 Bacteroidia bacterium | reverse complement strand
AGGTTGAAAGAGGTCTTTATGAGCGGCCGCATCTGGCTGCTCTGTTTTATTTACTTCCTGCTGACCCTCGGAATATATGGCTACGAGATGTGGCTGCCATCTCTCATAAAAGAGTTTTATAAACAGAGCTATTCAGTTGTAGGGATGATAAATTCAATTCCATACCTGATATCTGTCGTAGTTATGCTTTTAATCGGATACCATTCCGATAAAACCGGCGAAAGAAGGTGGCATGTCGCGATCTCGGCTTTCGCTGCAGCAGCAGGTTTCGGTCTCAGCGCATACCTTCAGAACCCGTACATGGCTATGATCGCACTAATGGCGTCGCTGGTCGGATTGAAATCTGCAATGGGTCCCTTCTGGGCGCTTTCAACAACTTTTCTCGGCGGAACAGCAGCTGCCGGTGGAATTGCACTGATCAATTCCGTGGGAAACCTGGGAGGTTTTGCCGGCCCTACCCTGGTAGGAGTGCTGAATGACAGAACCGGCAATATGGAAACTTCGCTCTGGACTCTTGGAGGCGCCTTGCTGCTTATGGGAATTCTGGTACTTGCCGGTATAAGACGAGTGAAATTATAGAACTCTCATTTATAAGGGAACGTTTTACAGATAGAATTAAAGTTGAATTTATTCATACCTCAGGGCATCAACAGGATTCTTTGATGAAGCCCTGTAACTTTGAATTATAACTGATGATATGGCAATTATAAATGCAATAATTCCTGTTAACCCAAAAATCAACCAGCTGATCGTGGTCTGATAGGCAAATCCCTGAAGCCATCTGCGCATGATAATCCAGGCAAGAGGGCAGGCAATAATGAAAGCCGGAATCTCGAACCTGATGAAGTATGATAGCATCAGCAGCATTATATCTTTTGTCGTGGCTCCGTTCACTTTCCTGAAACCTATCTCTTTTGTGCGCTGCTCTGCAATGGAGCTGACCAGTCCAAGCAATCCGAGGGCAACTACAATTATAGCCAGCAAGGCAAATGCAGTTAAGATCCTGCTTAACCTTATCTCTTCATTGTACTGCCTGTCGAAATATTCGGTACTCAAAAAGTAATCAAAAGGATCACCGGGATAGTGTTGAGGCCATACAGATTGAAGCTGAGCCAGCATTTTTTGCATATTCCCCTGAATCCGGAAAGAATAAAATCCAAATTCAAACGGATGCCTGTGAACGAAAACGACAGGTTCAGAAGGTTTTTTAAGTCCCTCGTGATGAAAATCATTTACCACCCCTTTTATGGTATATCTGATGTTTCCAATACGAAATTGTTTTCCGACAGCAGCCTGGGGCGTCCCAAATTCCAGAATTTTTACCATCGATTCAGATACGATAGCTTTAGCCGTATCAAGTATGATCGGCTGCTCGAAATTCCTCCCGGCCAGCAGCTTTAATCCATAAGTGGGAATAAATCCATCGTCAATCTGACCCAAATCTACTTCAAGTTTCAGGTTGCCCGGCATGTCGGATCTTGAAATATTGCTGACCCTGGTCCTCATTTGTTGTCCTGGTACATTCATGCTGGCTGTTCCGCTTACGAATCCGGGCTGCCGGACAACTTCATCGCGAAACGCAATAAAATGTTCCCTGCGCAGTGAATCTGTGTGAGTCGATGCTGCTCCTCTGAGAACTACAACCTGGTCAAGGTTAATGCCAAGATCAGCTTTCTGCATAAAGCGTATCTGCCTGGTTACTGTTAATGAGCATAGCACAAGTAAACATGACATAAAGAACTGGAAACCTACCAGCCATAGTGAACCGCTGTTTTTTGAAATTTTCCTCTGCTGTATAAGAGCAGGGTTCACCTTTAAAGAGGGTACAGATCCTATCAAAGCCATCACAAAAACTCCTGCCAGAATAAGTGCAACAGTCAAAACGATGATATTTGAGTAATTGATAAATCCATCCGAAATTGGCGTGTTAATAAGCCGGCTAAAAAAATCCGTAGTGAGAAAATACAATATCATTGAAAGGATAACAGCTGCAGAATTGATAATTATGCTCTCTGTAAGTGACATCCCGAATAATGAGAGCTTGCTGGCTCCCAGCTTCCTGTATATTGCAAAAACATTAAGCCTTTTACGTGCAATTGCTGTCGAGAGGTTTATATAGTTCATCCATATCACAACCAGGATGAGAGCAGCAATAATGGCGAGGGCTTTAATTGTTTTTTCCCGTGTGCTTGTGCCGAATTCGCCAGCGCGGTCTGTGCTGTAATGCAGCTTTTCAAGAGGCTGCAAAGTAAATTTACCTGTACGGTTCTGTCTCTCAAGAAAAGTGAGATACTTTTGGGAGATCTGTTCCAGTGCTTTTTCAACATTCTGAGGATCAGCACCTTTACTAATCTTGATATATGTCCACCAACCGGCGCCGTTGAAAGTCTCCGCTCGTGGGATCCCTCCGATTTCCACCCATGTCCGGATTGGCATAAAATAGTCGCAATGAAAATGGCAGTTTGAAGGAAGATCTTTAAATATTCCGGTGATTTCGTGGCGCATGCCCTGGTTTACCAGAATGACTTTGCCAATAGGATCGTCATTCCCGAAGATTTCCCTGGCTTTTGATTCGGAAATAATACAGAAAAACGGGTCATTTAATTTTGCCACTCCGCTGATCATATCCAACTCAAACATGTCAGTAAAATCCCCTTCCACCCACAGGTCACTCTGATCGCTGAAAAGCTGCTCGTTGTACTTTACCAGTACATCTTCAAAATAGGTTGTGGCACTCAGTTCGATTTCAGGAATTTCTTCCTTTACAACCCTGAAGAGCCTTCGAGGAGTCTTTGCTGAATGAAGTACACTTTCACCGTTCTGGGTAATGTCGTAGTTTATACGGTAGACTTGTTTATAGTCCCTGAAGTATTTATCGTACCCTTTTTCATAACCAATGTAAATGACAAGCTGAACAAAAAACAGCAATCCAACGGCAAGGCCAAATACATTCAGCAATGCATGGAATTTATTCTTTTTGAGGTGATTCCAGGTAGACCGGAGATTTATCAGATACATAGTCTTTTGTAATATTTGAATATACACATCTTTGCATCCATTGGGCTACTTTCTGAAATCTGCTGTTACCTGGCCCTTTGCTCTGGTAAGATCAACCTCTTTTGAAATTCCATTTACAGTTACCTTATATTTACCGAAGAAAGCCGGAACTGAGAATAATCCTTTCCTGTCTGCAACTCCGGATTCTTTTGTCCACCACTCTTTAAAGATAAGGTTTTTGTAAGCTTCTGCTGCAGGTGTCGGTGACCAATCGCGTTTATACATTGATGAAGCCGGGATCCAGTTTGCTCCTTCCCAGAAACCCCACATCAGTATACCTTCGACTGCAGGGTGGGCAAAGCATATTCTATAATAATCAACAATCTCCTTTGCCTTTGCTTCCTCCTGTTCAGGTGTCAGCTGAAGCTGTTTGTACACGGAACGCATGCCTGGCATATTGAACTCAGTAATGCGGATCGGTAATTTAAATACTGCCAGTGAATCCAGGGCATTCCGAAGGATCTGGCGGTCGAATGTTTCAAGGTGGCTGTGTCCCTGCGCCCCGATACCGGCAATGGGAATTCCCTGTTTAAGTAATTTTCGGATATGCGCCATATATTCAGGTAGTCCGATACCTAATGGAGAGCCTGTAATCAGAACATCGTAATCATTTACGTACAGTTTTGCACTGGGGTCTCCGTTATTTGCCCACTGAGCCATTAATTTTGTTATTTCAGGACCAAGCCGGCCCTCGTAATAGTTTCCATGGATCATTTCATTGTTGAGGTCGTATTCAGCAAACCTTCCCTTATATCGTTTTGTTATATATTCAGCCCTCTCTTTAATTCTCTGTCTCAGTTCATTGTCGTTCAGATCCATAACCCATTGTTGTACATATTGCTGACCAGTGTTGGGCGACTTAACAATTCCCCAGAACAAGTTGTGTCCTCTCACAGGAATATTGTTCTTTTCTGTCCAGTTTAAGATTGAATCAACAACAGTGTAATTCACCTGATCCTTCCGAGGCTCCATTATCATCCACTTTAAGGCATTTTCAGTTGCAGCTGCATTGAAATTCTCCAGGAATTTTTCCCTGAATTGTTTCATGTTGTCCGGCGACATACCACCGGCAAGGCTATTTGGTATTGCACACCCGAACCAGAATTCGTGCCCCAGCTGTTCTACTGTTACCCTCGAACCCCGTTTTGCCTTTATTATGAGCTCCCCTTTACGGTATTTTGCTATAGAATCGTTAATGCCAGGGTACTGGGCTTTTATTTTCTGAGCGCAGGTATAACCTAACGATGAAATGGCCAGAAGGCAGATAACCATTTTTCTGATATTCTGACTGCAATTTTTCATATTGTCTTTTATAATGGATTACTTCTTGTACTTTTCCCGGTTAGTATCACAAATGGTCTTTCAAAAATATGTTTTTATGCAGAAAATACCTAAAGTGAACCTCATAGCCCGGTAACTTTAAATGTAATTAATACAATTAATTGAAAATCAAGCACTGTTGTTTCTAAGCTATTCAATATGTGGATGTTAAGTATATATAAATAAGTAATATCTCGAAATAACCTGTTGTTTGACAGAAAAATTAAAGAGAATGACTAATAATTAATAGTTATATCTTTTTTCGTTAAGTATTTTTAACAATCATATATTTTTACATAGAAAGATAGTTATTTGCAGATAATCCAACCGGATTATTAATTCAGAAAACCAGGATTGATTAAAAGGAGTGGATAGTAAAATAAAAAGCGTCAGAAAAGAATTGATTTTTAACTGCGTAACATATATTATTTTAAATAACCCTAAACCTGAAAAACTGTACTGCCTATGAAGAAATCTTTACTAAAAACAAAGGGAAAATCTAAATTTCCCTGATTCATTTTTAATTTATTCCTAACTAAATTAACCTAACTTAAAAACTTCAAAGATTATGGAGAAAGACTCTGTATTATGGTTATTTTCAAACCAGATTTTACGAAAGCTAATTGCAGTAATCATTTTCGTTTTTTTGATTATTGCAGTCAGTACTCCAGATGCATTGGCAATGCCTGACGGTTCCCGCAGATCTGCCATTGCATCAGAAACTGAAATGCAGCAAATTGCTGTTTCCGGAAAAATCACTGATGCCTCAACCGGTGAAGCATTAGCTGGTGTAAACATTGTGGTAGAAGGAACAGCAGTAGGTGCCATTTCCGATATTAATGGGACATATTCCCTGGCTGGCGTTGATCGGAATGCCACTCTTGCATTCTCATTTATCGGATATGTTAAACAGGTTATCCCGGTATCAGGCAGGACGGTGATTAATGTTGCTCTTGTTGCTGAGCTTACCGGGCTCGAAGAAGTTGTAGTAATCGGCTATGGCACTCAGAAGAAAGAGACCCTGACTGGTTCGGTCTCTGCAATTAAATCAGCCGATATCTTGAGTACAAAAAGCATTAGCCTTGCAGGTGCCATCCAGGGTAAAATACCGGGTGTACAGATCCGTCAGCAGACTGGTCTTCCCGGAACATTCAACAGCCGTATCAGTGTAAGGGGATTTGGCACGCCTCTTCTGGTCATTGACGGCGTAGTGCGTGACCAGATGGATGATTTTGAAAGGCTGAATCCGGAAGACATTGAGTCCGTGTCAGTACTGAAGGATGCTGCTGCTTCTATTTATGGTCTGGACGCTGCAAACGGAGTTTTTATCGTAACAACAAAAAAAGGATTTGCAGGAAAGACGGAATTTTCTTTAAATACAATGTATTCCGTTAAATCTCCCACAAACGACTTTTCTCTACTTAATGTTGACGCCTATACCATGCGTTACATGTGGAATGAAATGGCAAGGAACTCAGAAAGCTCGTCGAATGTGACAAGTGCTGACGAACTTGCAAAATGGAAAGCCGGCACCGAAAAGTATTATACCGATTACAACTGGTGGGATAACCTGGTAAGAGATAACGTCAGTTCAAGCGAACTCACATTCAATGTCAGGGGAGGTAATGATTTAATCACTTTCTTCTCAAGTTTTGGTTATAATAATGACGGCGGTTTCTTCAAGAATAATGAGCTTTTGCAATACGACAGGTACACCTTCCGTACAAATGTTGATGCCAGGCTTGCCAAGGGTCTGAAAATGGGGGTCAAGTTTTACGGCAGATATGAAAATACCCTTGGCCCTACAAGAGGTACTGACTGGACATTCAAGAGGATCCTTACGAATGACAGGGGGATAGGCCCCTACACACTTGATGGCCTGAACAATTATACACAGGTTCCTTCGGAAAACACGAACGTTTTCGCAGAGCTTTCAAGGGAAGCATCAGGTTATGTACAGAACCTGAAATTACAGTATCAGACGACAATCGATCTTAATTATGATGTCTCCTTTATTAAAGGTTTATCCATTGGAGCTCTTATTGCATACGACGGACAGAATAACGATGCAAAGAACTTGTATAAGAACTTCATGTTGTATGATTATGTTACAGGTGCTGCAAAAGCATCATCAGTAGCTCCCACAACATTAACCAATACAATAAATAGCTATACCAGGAAGGAACTCCAGGCAAATATGACATTCAGAAGAACTTTTGGTTCGCACAATGTTGGAGGAACTTTGGTTTTTCAGGCAAGAAAGATCGATAACAGCAGTCTTGAGGGAAAAAGGCAGTACGATGATCTCTACACTAAGGATATTCTCAGTCAGGCCAGCACTACAAACCAGTCAACAACCGGTTCACGGTCGGAGGAGGCATATTTGTCATATATAGGCAGGTTCAACTACGACTACAAGGCCAAATACCTTCTTGAATTCAGCTTCAGGGAGGACGGATCGTACAGGTATGCACCATCCCAGAGATGGGGATTCTTCCCTGCTGTTTCGGCAGCATGGAGGATTGGGCAGGAGCCGTTTCTCAGGAATGCTCTTCCCATGGTTACGGACCTGAAACTAAGAGCATCATGGGGCCAGTCAGGACTCAATGCAGGAGATCCATTCCAGTATTATGAAGGCTACACCTGGGGCTCGGTAGCCCAGGGTTATGTGTTTGGTTCCGGCGTGCTCACCAAGGGTATGATACCTCCCGGAATTGTTAATTCCAACCTTTCCTGGATCAGTACAACTACGACAGACCTGGGTCTGGACCTTGAAATGTGGAAAGGGAAGCTGGGACTTATTTTCGATGTATTCAAGAGGACCCGAAATGGAGATCTTAGCACCCGCGTTACAACGCTGCCCAATACCTTTGGCGCAAACTTCCCGCAGGAAAACCTCAACAGCTCATACCAGCAGGGATTCGACTTCAGTCTTTCGCATCGCAATACAATTAAAAAGTTCAGTTACGGTTTCACCGGTTCATTTACTTACAGCCGCAACTATCTTACACATTATGAGCAAACCCCGAAATGGAGTACCTGGGATGTCTGGAAGAACGGTAATGATACATATAACGATAACGGACGCATACAGGGAAGGGTTTTTGAGAATTATAGTGATGGTATCTATACAAATCTGGAAGAGTATGAGACAGCTCCTCTTTGTGGTGGAACCCTCGGTAACTATATGATGCTGCCCGGCATGGAAAAAGTCGTAGATCTTAACGGCGATGGAAGGTTAAGTGGCGATGACGCGCTGCCTACTGCCTGGTCGGGTCAGTATACTAACCCTCCGATGCAGTTTGGGGCCAGCCTGAATGCCAGCTACAGGGGTTTTGATGTAGTTATCAGCATGGCAGGATCGTCACTGTTTACCAAGACCAAGAACAGAGATCAGTGGGGTTATGGAACTCAATACAGGTTTTTCCTTGCAGAATTTCAAGACCGCTGGCATACAGTGAATGATACCGACAATCCGCGTGATCCTGCAACAGAATGGATCCCTGGCAAATGGGAGGCTCTTGGAATTAACACTAACAATACATCAGTCGGAATTACCACTGATAGATGGAGAGTGGATGCAACCTATTTAAGGATAAAGACTGTTGAACTTGGCTACAATATTCCTTTTAGATATGTAAAAGTTGCAGGACTTAAAGGTGTAAGGATTTACCTTAACGGTTACAACCTGTTTACCTTCTGCAAAGATTTTCTCAAGGACCAGGACCCTGAAAGGGAGGAAGGACCATACAATGCAGGGAATATTTATCCAATCATGAAATCATATAACATGGGTCTGAACATTAAATTCTAAAAACTACTGCGATGAGAAAAGGTTTAATATATATTACAATTACAGCATTTCTCCTTGGTCTGGGCTCATGTCAGGATTTCCTGGAACTTGATCCGTTGAACAAGGTGTCGGCGGAAAACCTGCTGGCAACCCCTGCAGGGGTGAAAACCCTGATGGCAACCCTGTACAACAGGATGCCGATGGAAGACTTTAGCTTCATCCCGGCAAACGGGTTTAATCAGCATCCCGGGGTGGGGGCGGCCGGAGGCCAAGACGGAGGATGGAGCCTTGCTGCAATGTCCGATGAAGCAATTATTTGGGGTCCCAACAATTATAACTCCAGTCCTGCTTCAAACATTGTGGGCAACTGGGATTACACAGGTATCAGGTATATAAACCGGTTCCTGGAAATAATTGATGACCTTAAAGCAAAAGGCGACCTTGCGGATGCGGATTATAAGCAGCTGTATGGCGAAGCCTACTTCTTAAGGGCGTGGACATATTTCTCAATGGTAAAGCGCTACGGAGGCGTTCCCATTATTAAAGTAGTACAGCCACTGCCTACCGATATTGCTGATGTAATGGTTCCCCGCTCTACAGAAAAGCAAACCTGGGATTTCGTGATCAGCGATCTTGATGTAGCCATTGACAACCTGCCTGACGCAAAACCATCGAACGGAGAATACAGGGTAACAAAATGGGTCGCACTGGCGCTTAAGTCGAGAGTTACTCTTCATGCAGCCTCGGTAGCCAAGTTCTGGAGCAAGGCTCCTTTGACAGGTGACGCTGTAGATGCCGGCCTGGTCGGCGGCATGACAACTACAGATGCCAACGCATACTACCAGCTGTGCATCGATGCATCGAAGCAAATAATGGACAATACCACATTCTCACTGTATAAGCCCAATCCGGCAAACAAGGCGGAAGCAGCAAAGAATTACCAGGATATGTTCGAATCTGCATCTTTAAGCAATCCTGAAGTAATCTACCTCAAATCCTATATCGACGGTAACGCTGCAAGCGGCCAGGGTCACGTGACCGATTACTGGTTTTACCCGAAACAGCTGACTTTTCAATCTTCTTATATGTCGTCGAGATGGGGTACCACCCTTGATGCTGTCGATTTGTATGAAGATTACACCGATAATGGTACAGGGGCAAGCGTTCCGATAAGGACGCGTATCGATGGTGTTGAGAACTATGTCATTCCCAATCCCAAAACCATGACCGGTTTTAATGCGGCTAATTACGTACATTATGACAATCAGCTTCAACCCTTTGTGAATAAGGATGTAAGGCTGACCGCGAGCGTTCTGCTTCCGGGCTCAACTTTCAAAGGCACTCTTATTAATATGCAGGGTGGCATGGTAAGACAAAATGGAAGCCTGGTTGTTTATACCGATGGCAACGCTCCCGGACCGGATGGCAATACATATTACACCTTCGGGTCGAATAACATAAGCGGTTATTCAGCTTTTGGCGCACTTGGCACTGCACAGGATAATTACAGCAGTACCGGGTTCGCACTCAGAAAATTCCTGCAGGATACCAAGCAACCAACAAGCCTTGGACTGTACGGTTCAACCCAGCCATGGATCGAGATGCGTCTTGCCGAGATCTATCTCAACTATGCAGAAGCTGTTGCTGAAAGCGGACTGGGTGATGCCGCCCTTGCAGCGACATGCCTGAATGCAATCCGTAAAAGGGTTGCCCATACCGACAATATCCCTCTTTCTGTTGCCAACGTGCTGAGGGAAAGGCGGGTTGAAATGATATTTGAGAATTGCCGCTACTGGGATCTTATCCGCAGAAGGGATTACCACACAAGGTTTAATGCCACAAGGAGATTTTCGCTTATCCCGATGATTGACCTAACTGTGAATCCTCCGAAATATATTTTCATGCGCGTTCACAACTACTATGACGACAGGAGTGCTGGACTGACATTCACGGAGAGGAGTTACTATTTGTCGATTCCGGATGTCGCCGGGAATAAGCTGATTCAGAACCCTCAGTATTAATCTGTAAAATATATAGATATGAAAAAAATATTTTATCTGATTTTCATTATTGGAGCCTTTCTTGTCTCCGTTACTTCGTGCGAGGTAGATAATTATCCGTATCCTGACGCACAGGTCTATGGGGGTATCCGGGATATAGTCGGAGGAGGCCTTGTTGAAACTGACTTGAATTCAGGCTCTCTGATTGGCGTATATGAACTGGGCCAGTATGCAGCAAACCCCACGCGTAAAACCTGGTACGTAAAACAGAGTGGTGAATACCGTAATAACCTTGTCTATTCAAACGAATACTGGTTCGATTTTGCAGGCTGTAACTTTTTCCCATTTGGAGACACTCTGACGGTTAATTCCGGGGAAAATCTGATTGACTTTACGGTTACACCTTACATCCGCATCAAGGATCTCTCTATTACTTATGATGCAGTGGCGAACAAGATCAATGCCAGTTTCAGCCTTGAAGGCGGAGCGCCGACTGTAAAGGTCAGTTGGGTTACTTTGTACGCCTGGACCGACATTTATGTTGGTGAATATGTCAAAAAGACACTTGCTACAGGTACAGGTACGCCTAAAAGGACTTTTACCGGAGCTGCACAGACGATCAACCCGGCAACAGTATACACGTTGTCGATTGACCTGGCTGCAAATGCGGGTACAGACAGAAATGGATTCGGTATTCACAGGAATTACTATTTCAGGGTTGGCGCCCTGGCAATTCAGACCGGAGTGGGTACGATCAGACCAAATTATGCTCCTTATATTGTAATTCCACTTTAGCGGTTTATCGCCATAAAAACGGCTGATAAAGCTGTATAACACAAAAAAGAGGGTGCCCCTTTTGAGGCACCCTCTTTTATTTTATAGAGATGTTCATTTGCCTTCGGACTTCGGCCGATGTAGTCGGCTACGTCCGACGAAGTCGGCGAGCTCGTCAGGCTAAAGCCTTCTTCGGTTCTTTTGCTCCTCCAAAAGAACCGAGCAAAGGCACGGATTGCAAATCCGCGCCTTCGGAAAGGAGAACTTTCATTTGCGAGCTCGGCGTAGCCAAATGAACCAAAGAAAAGGAGGCAGGAAAAGACCACTGCTCCTGTTTTTCGCCATTTGCACAAAGCCACTTCCCGCTCTAAAAAACGAGGAGCAGTTCGCACCTTTTCCGGTTTGCCTACGCGCAAAAAAAGCATGGTTGCACCGTGGTTTATTCACATTAATCCCTTTTTTGATTTTCAGAATTTCACAACTTCCCAGCAGACTCTCCAGACTTGTGACAATTAGTGCGGTAGAGCAACTATGGCAGGAGCTATCATTTTAGGGAACAAGAGAATTTGTGAATGTGAAACGGTTCCAGGGTATAACAGGCTCTGAAAGAGTTTAATATGAATAACCCCCGGTGCACCCTAATCTTTATACACATCTCTTTTATAAAGTTCCTGCTGTGAGAAGGAGATCCCTCATTCCTCCAAACCTTCGCAAGCTCCGATTTGTCGGAATTTCGGGATGACAGATTATTTTGTAGGATATTGGAGGAAGAAGCGGCGATTCGCAATGACATTTTGATTCATGAAGTATTTCACTGGCGAATCGCCGCTTCTTCCTCCTGCTAATCAACTACATAACTGTCATCCCGAGCGCCAGCGAGGGATCTCCTTATCACTTTCTGCAATTGTCTTAAATTGAGATGTGATATAAGATTAGGGTTGCACCGTGGGTAGAATGCTTAACCACTATTTCAAACCCTGAAGGGGTTTAATGTTGTTTCGATATAGATTAAAGTTAAGTTTCTGGTCAGGGGAATTAATTTTCGGACAAGAATCTTTATCTTTCATCCTTTGAAAAATGAATCAGTAAAAAATATTTGAAAGATATGGGGAAGAAATCTTACTTAAGGAGCACCGAATGGTTCGGGAAAGACGATAAGATGGGTTTCGTACATCGCAGCTGGCTGAGAAACCAGGGGCATCCCGACCATATGTTCAGGGGGAAGCCTGTAATCGGCATCTGCAACACCTGGTCTGATCTTACACCCTGTAACGGCCATTTACGTGAATTTGCGGAGATAGTGAAACGCGGGGTCTACGAGGCCGGAGGCTTTCCGCTGGAATTTCCGGTGATGTCGCTCGGCGAGACAATCATGAAACCAACGACCATGCTTTGGAGAAACCTGGCAAGCATGGATGTGGAGGAGACGATCCGAGCCAATCCGCTTGATGGCATTGTTTTGCTTACGGGTTGCGATAAGACAACTCCATCGACGCTGATGGGGGCAGCAAGCGTTAACCTGCCCACAATTGTGGTACCCGGAGGCCCAATGCTTAATGGTAAGTTCAGGGGAAAAGATATCGGTTCAGGTACTGCCACTTGGCAGTTATCTGAAGGGATGAAAGCAGGAACTGTAACCAGGGAGGACCTGGTAGAGGCAGAAAGCTGCATGTCGCGAAGCGCAGGGCACTGCATGACAATGGGTACTGCATCGACAATGGCAACTATGGTCGAAGCGCTTGGTCTGACCCTGCCCGGGGCATCTGCAATACCTGCCGTGGACTCAAGGAAGAAAGTCATGGCACACCTCTCCGGCAACAGGATAGTTGAAATGGTTAATGAGAACCTTAAACTGTCGGATATACTGACCAGAAAAGCGTTTGAGAATGCCATAATTATAAATTCAGCAGTTGGCGGGTCGACTAACCTTGTCATCCATCTGATAGCCCTTGCAGGAAGGATCGGTATTGACCTGACCCTTGATGATTTTGACCGCCTGGGAAGCGATATGCCTCTCCTGCTGAACCTTATGCCTTCAGGAAAGTACCTGATGGAAGATTTTTATTATGCAGGGGGATTGCCTGTAATTATCGACCAGCTGAAAGACATCATTCATTCCAAAGCTTTGACTATCAACGGAAAAACATTAGGCGAAAACTGTAAAGGGGCGGTTTGTTATAATCGCGATGTGATCGCACCCCTTGACAAACCACTTAAGAAAAAAGCCGGGATGGTTGTCTTAAAGGGCAATCTGTGCGAGAACGGGGCATTAATAAAACCTTCAGCCACTTCCGGGAAATTGCTTAAACACCGGGGCAGGGCAGTTGTCTTTGAGAATATTGAAGATTATCATGCCAGGGTTGACGATCCGGACCTTGACATAGATGAGAATTGTGTTATGGTATTGAAGGGCGCCGGCCCTGTAGGCTACCCGGGAATGCCGGAGGTCGGTAACCTGGAACTTCCTGAAAAACTTATCCGCAAAGGTGTGACAGACATGGTTCGCATTTCTGATGGCCGCATGAGCGGAACTGCATATGGAACAGTTGTGGTGCATATATCTCCGGAATCTTCGACAGGCGGAACGCTTGCCCTGGTCAAAACTGGAGATATGATAGAGCTTAATGTGGAAAAAAGATCTCTGACACTTATTGTTCCTGAAGAAGAATTGAAAAAGAGACGCAGTACGGTGGTTACTCCAAAACCTGTTGCTGACAGGGGATATGTGAGCATGTTCATTAAACATGTTGAACAGGCAGATAAAGGCTGCGATTTTGATTTCCTTAAAGGAGGATCAGGATCCATAGTCCTGAGGGATCTTCATTAAATCCTTCTGAATAATTAATTATTGCTGATTCACGAATAACTGAGATTCACTATATCCTGATGACATTCATTATCATAGCGCTTGCAATTTCCCTTCAGATCTTTCTGTCTGTTAAAAAAGTAAGTCCGTTTATCTCACTCCTCCTGGTTGCTATCCTTTCGGGTTTATTTCTCGGGATGAAACCTGTGGAGGTTATTAAGTCCATTGAAAACGGTGTGGGAAGCACTTTATCGGGGCTTGCGCTTATCCTTTGCCTGGGGGCGGTGCTTGGGAAAATACTTGAATCCAGCGGTGCGGCGAAAAAGATCTCCACAACTCTTATTAATGCCTTTGGCATGAAGAACATACAATGGGCTCTTCTGCTCACCGGCTTCCTGGTAGGTCTACCGCTATACTATAATGCCGGCTTCATTATTCTGGTTCCGCTGGTCTTTTCTGTTGCAAAGGAAACACGATTACCTCTGCTATATCTTGTCCTTCCTATGGCTGCCTCACTGTCGACTGCCCATTGCTTCCTGCCCCCCCATCCCAGCCCGGTAATACTTGTAAATGCATTTAACGCTGATCTTGGCAAAACTTTAATATACGGGATAATAATTGCTATCCCGGCCATGATCGTTGCCGGCCCTTTGCTTGGGGGACTCCTCAGGAATGTAAAAACAGATATCGGCGGATTGTTCGCATCAAAAGAGGAAATGCCTTACGAAAAGCTGCCACCGGCATTACCTAGTTTTGTCATTGCACTTCTTCCTGTTTTTCTTATTACCATTTCAGTGATTTCCAGGAGTTTCCTGCCCGTAGAATCATTAGTAAATAAAATTCTTGGATTTTTTGGCGATGCCAATATAGCTTTATTTTTAGCGGTCCTTCTTGCATTGTGGTACTTTGGATTAAGGGCAGGACGAAAAATGGAGAACGTGATGAAGTGGCTGAATGAAGGCATTTCAGGCATATCAGTCATTCTTTTGATAATAACCGCAGGGGGCGTTTTTAAGCAGGTACTGACCGACAGCGGTACGGCTGAATATATCTCCTCTCTCAGCAGGGAATGGCAGTTACCTGTCCTGGTTTTTGCATGGATTGTAACTGCATTGCTGAGAGTGACACTTGGCTCTGCGACTGTTGCCGGTATAACGGCTTCAGGAATTGTAGCGCCTCTGCTTGCCACAACTCATGTTTCGCCTGAACTGCTGGTACTGGCTGTAGGTTCGGGCAGCGTATTTATGTCGCATGTCAATGACACAGCTTTCTGGATGTTCAAGGAGTTTTTCAACCTTTCTCTTAAACAAACCTTCTTTTCCTGGACACTGATGGAGACCACAATATCTTTTATCGGGCTTATAGGGGTATTGGTATTAAATACCATTATAGGATAATAGGTCCAGCTTCATTACTTTACTATTCTAGAATTTCACTACTTCCCAGAAAGCCTTTTTAGGTTGCAACTTCTCATCTAAAAGAAGCGGGTATACTTTATTTACTCCTCGCGGACCTCTTCTGTCGAGCCAGCTGTTCCTGTCTGATAAATTCCAGAAAGTGACACCTGTAATTTCTTTATTATACTCACGGAAAACCTTGAAAGCCATTTTGTATTGATCAATCTGTTTCTGCTCTCTCTCCGGAGTAAATCCTATTCCGATAGTATCAGTTCTCGATTTATAAATCATAACATCCAGCTCTGTTATCTGCAGTTCCACTCCAAGTGAGGAGAATTTGTCAAGTGCGTCTCTGAGATTCTGCTCTGTGGGCTCACCAATGTTCCAGTGCCCCTGAAGTCCTATAGCATGCACCGGCACACCTTCATCAAGAAGTTTTTTGACCAGGTTATATATCCTGTCTCTCTTCCCCGGATTCTCTGAATTATAGTCGTTATAAACGAGAACTGCATCGGGATCGGCTTCATGAGCCCATCTAAATATATCTGCAATATATTCCTCACCGCATAACTTAAGCCAGGGCGTCTGCCTGTAAGGTGATTTAGCAGTATCACTGTCTGTTATTACTTCATTTAAAACATCCCATGCATAAATTCTCCCTTTATACCTGGATACAACTGTTGTGATATGATCTTTCAGTCTTTTCAGCGCCAGTTCTTTTGAGGCCGGTTTTCCAAGGGAATCTACAAACATCCATGCTCCGGTCTGGGCATGCCAGCAAAGGGTGTGCCCGCGTACTTTCAATCCGTTTGCTTCGGCAAAATTGACAATCTGATCTGCGGGCTCCCAGTTGTACCTGTTTTCCTCAGGATGTATCAAAGCCGGTTTCATAACATTTTCAGCAGTCAGGCTATTGAAATGTCTCTTAATGACTTCTGCCTGTTCACCTTGCAGGTTATTTGGCCCGATTGCTACTCCGACCAGAAAATATTTCTTGTAATAGTCTTTAAGGCCTTTATTGGAATCTTTTTTATATTCATTTCCAGTGATTCCGTATCTCCCGGAACTGCACAGCAATATTATTACAGCTGCAATTGCGAACATCGGAATAAGTATAATCGGCCTTCGCGTAGTGAATGGTTTCTTTTTCATTCGGGTTAATATTAATGATTAATAAAAATATCCGGTCAGTCGGCACTAAACCGGTAATCAGCTAATATATTAATTATACAGGAATACCTATTATTGATTTCTATCAAAAGATGTTAAAATCACTTAATTCGTCACGACTGCTCTTATTATTGAGCGAATATTGAATAATCAGGTATAAAAAAAGGACTAATTTTATCCAAATTGTATTACCACTAAAAGCGATTTTTGAAAATGAAAAAGACATTTGTATTTTACCTCCTGATCCTGTTTTCATGTTCAGGAGGGATCACTGAAAAAGAAAAGACATTTTGCAATCCTCTTAATCTTAACTACAGGTTTCAATTTACCGACAGCACCTCCTACAGGGAAGCAGCTGATCCTTCAATGATAAAATATAAGGACAAATTTATCCTGTTTGTATCCCATAGCGGAGGATACTGGCACTCCGATGATATGATGTCGTGGACATACCTCCCGGTCAAATCGCTTCCTATTGAAGATTATGCTCCTGATGCCATCGCAATTAATGATACCGTATATTTTACAGCATCGTCGGGGGAAAGGAAACCTATTTATTTTACCACTGATCCGTTCCAGGATAACTGGAAGCCGTTGAGTGATACTTTACCTTTTGCGGTGTGGGACCCCCATTTTTTCATGGATGATGACGGGCAAAGATATCTTTACTGGGGATGCTCAAATTCCCTTCCTATTTACGGGGTCCGGCTCAATTCAAAAATGCAGGCAGTCACCGAACCCGAGGTGTTGATTAATCATAATCAGGATAAATACGGTTGGGAAGTTCCCGGGGAAAACAATGAGTTAACAAGGAACGGCTGGAACGAAGGAGCATGGATGACAAAATATAACAACCGTTATTACCTGCAGTATGCGGCTCCCGGAACAGAATTTAAAACTTATGCCGATGGTGTTTATACTTCCGATTCACCTCTGGGGCCATTCAGTTATGAAACTTACAGCCCTTTTTCGTATAAACCCGGCGGGTTCTCAGGAGGTGCAGGCCATAGCTCAACATTCCGGGACAAATACGGAAACTACTGGCATATCTCCACCATGTCAATTTCGGTACGTCATATGTTTGAACGCCGTCTCGGGTTGTTCTCTGCAGCTTTCGATAAGGATGGAGTGCTGAGAACCTTTACTGCCTTTGGCGATTATCCGACTATTATGCCCGACCATAAAATAGATTTTGAAAAAGAGAATCTTTTCAGAGGATGGTTGCTGCTTTCATATAAGAAAAAGGCAGAAGCATCATCATCAATGGAAGAATATCCTGTCAAAAATGCTTTTGATGAAGATATAAGAACATGGTGGTCGGCAAATTCAGGAAATCCGGGTGAGTGGGTAAGTGTTGAACTGGATGATAAAGTCACTGTGAATGCAATCCAGGTGAATTTTGCTGATAATGAATCAACGCTAAAGCCTGACAGCAAAAACATCAGCTATTGGTATCGGATCCTTGCATCCAACGACAAAACAAACTGGGAAGTGATTGTTGATAAAAGCAATAATAATGAAGATGCCTGCCACGATTATATTGAACTGCCAAAGCCGGTAAAGGCAAAATACATCAAGATTGAAAACATTAAGGTGCCTGATGGAAAATTCTCAATTTATGACTTAAGGATCTTCGGAAAAAGAGAAGGAAAGACCCCTGGCATTGTTAATAATTTCACAGTCGAACGGGACGCTGCAGACAGCAGAAAAGCAAAAATCGACTGGCCTGAAGATAATCTTGCAACAGGTTATATTGTAAACTACGGAACCGATCCGGATAAATTATATACCTCTGTAATGGTTTACGATGTAAATACACTGATGCTTACAGGATTAAATAAAGATGTGACCTACTATTACAGTATTGATGCCTTTAATGAATCGGGAATTGCAAGGGGTAAAGAAATTTTACAAAAGTAAAAATACCCGGGATCCATACCTTTGCTTATGAACTGGGGCTCACACTAAAAAAGTGCTGTAAGATCTTTTAAGCTTAAGGACAGGTTTATTTAAGAATAGTTATTTTTTCCATTTTTAAGTCTTCTGAAGCAGAACTATTCCCATACCATATTTCATATTCGCCGGCAGTAACTGTCATTTTACCATTGGATTTGTCGAAGAATTCAAAGGCAGTGAACGGCAGGTCTATAGTAATCTCATCTGTTTTTCCTGCAGCGATATTTACCCGGCGAAAGCCCTTTAGTGTTTTCAATGGTCCGTTTGTTTCATTAACCTTTTTTATATAGACCTGAATAATTTCGGTTCCGGCAATTTTCCCTGTGTTTGACACAGGAATTGTTAACCCGACACTATCTCCTGTTTTTATTATATTCTGATAGATTCTGGCTTTTCCAACGAAGAATTTTGTATAGCTTAATCCGAAACCAAACGGGAATAGCGGATCTGACATATAGCGATAAGTCCTGCCCTTCATTGAATAATCCTCAAAGTCCGGTATTTGCTGAAGGTTCTTATAGAATGTTACCGGAAGTTTTCCTGCAGGATTATAGTCGCCGAAGAGAACATCTGCAACTGCCTGACCCCCTGATTCACCTGCATACCATGCCTGAAGTATTGCATCGCATGTTTCAGTTTCCGGTAATAGTCCGACTGCAGAACCGGAACAATTTACATAAATGATTTTTTTGCCTGCCTGCCTCAGTGCTTTAAGGCAGTTCCGTTGTATAGCCGGTAGTTCAATATCTGTACGGTCACCGCCTTTAAAACCCGGGTATTCAACAGGCATCTCTTCACCCTCGACAAGGGTTGAAAGACCCCCGGCAAATATTACTATATCAATTCCTTTGAGTTTAGTCATGAGGGAGCTATAGTCTGTCTCTTTATCCCTGCCAAAATTAAAGTCAATGTCTGCCTGCCAGTCATTCTGCTGGACCAGACTAATTTCAATGTGATATTTCTTCCCTTTTTCGACCTTGAAAGGGATCTTGGAAATGACCGTTCTCCAGTTGCTGTATCTCTTGACTGACTCCTCATTAATTTTAAGTTCGAATAGTCCTGTTCCCCCAAACCTTAATACAAGGTTTTCATCCTTATTTGATTCAAATGTCGTTTCGAACCTTGCTGAGAAGTTATTTGAATTTACACCGGGGGCAAAAGAAGTCTGACCTGCGGCAGGAAGCAATAAAGGAGCTGCGATCTGCACTGTGGTTACAGGATTTCCCTTGAATTCGTTATTGTTCCAGCAGGTTGCTCGGAATCCTTTTGATCCTTCAAATGAACAAGCAGGAATGTAAGATTCGATAGTATTATTGTCAACAAGTTCACTACCTTTCTCATAGATAATATGATCTGGATCCATCTTTGTTTTTATGCCATCAAGAATAGTGATTGTACGGATCGGGGTTCCATTATAATTACCCCAGAGAACCTGTTCATTATCGGCATTAGGGCCAATCACTGCAATTTTTTTCACAGAATTTTTTAATGGAAGGATGTTATTCTTATTCTGAAGAAGAGTCATTGTTTCACGGGCCATTTCGAGAGCAAGTTTTCTGTGTTCTTCGTTGTTTATTACCGAGGCAGGAATCTTTGTCCATGGTACAATGGCATCGTCATCCATTTCACCCAGGTCGAAACGGCCGATCAACACTCGTGATAAACTTCTGTCTATATCATCTTCTCTGATGAGACCCTTTGCGATAGCGTCAGGTAATTGCCTGTAATTATAATCTTTCCATGCACATTCAATGTCAGTACCGGCAGGTATGCTTTTTGCAACTGCGTGGATTGCATCTGACGAGAATTTATGACCGTTATAAAAATCAGCTATTGCATCACAATCTGAGACTACAAGATATTTATATCCCCAGTCGTCACGAAGGATCCTTTGTAATAATCGTGAATTGCCGCAGCATGGTTCGTCATCCAGACGCTGATATGCGCACATAACCTGTCTCACCCCTGCCTCCTGTACCAAGGCTTTAAATGCAGGCAAATAGGTCTCATACAGATCACGCTGGTCGAGATTATTGATGTTAAGAGAATGACGACTCCACTCAGGTCCGGAATGAACAGCAAAATGTTTTGCACAGGCCAGCAGCTTCCTGTATTTTTCATTTTCGGGTCCCTGCAATCCTTTAACCACCGCAACCCCCATCCTTGAGGTAAGATAAGGATCTTCTCCATAGGTTTCCTGGCCTCTGCCCCAGCGGGGATCTCTGAAGATGTTAATATTAGGGGTCCATACCGAAAGGCTGAGAAATCTTTTGTTTTCCTGACCTTTTGATTTTGCATCATTATACTTTGCACGGGTTTCGTCCGATGCAGCCTCGAATACTTTAAAAACCAGCTCATCATCGAATGAGGCCGCCATGCCTATAGGTTCAGGAAACACAGTAACATTTTCATTATTAGCAAGACCGTGTAAAGCTTCGCTCCACCAGTTGAATTTATTAATTCCCAGCCGGGGTATTGCATCGGATTGATCGCACATTAAAATCACTTTCTCCTCTAATGTCAAACGACTGATAAGGTCTTTTACCCGACCTTCAGAGCTTAATGCCGGGTTCTTAAAAGGATATTCCTGACCAGTCAGGCTTATTGTAAAAAATAAAACCGTGGTAAACACCAAAAGTCTTTTCATTTGAAATTTATATAAAAATGAATATGTTCTTTGTTTCAATATAAATTTCTTCGGTATTCCGTAAAATCCGCCTCTGCATCTACCAGTCCGAAGGATTTTGATTTCCAAGTTCAAGATGTATTTTCACCGGCTCATTCTCCGGCAAGCTCAGTACACAGTCTGCATTCCCCTTCCTGAATCTTCCTATAATTCCTGTTGGAGCTGAAATATCATCTATCCCATAGCGGGTAATCAAAGTTATGTCCTGGTTTTTCAAAGATTTAATTGTTATGTCAACCGTCTTTTCCAGCATGTCCCAGGTCAGTTCATTGATTCTGGCAAAAGTGCGGGTAAGCATGCCGTTGATTGAACCCTTTTTCAGCGAGGGAGGAAGGGCAGGGAGCACCTCTAATATTCCGGGACGTGAGTAAACAACCATTTCCATCATGATTGCGGGAATTCCGCCCTGTGCATCCGGAATGGGGACGCCATAAGGCTCGCGCGAACACCGCAATGCTGTGCTGACGTAGCCCTGTTGAATCAATTGCCGCAGTTGGATGTCCACGATGATATTGTCTTTGAGCCGGACTCCAACCAAAGCCCGATGGCAACGGCCATAAGCAGCCAATGTTTCACCTGCGACCGCAGTGGACATTGTATCAAATGTACGCTTCCTGTTGGCTATTTTCGCGGCTTGAGCCAGTTGCGGTGTGCGGTCCGGATCAATTTCATCGCCCGGCCAGACGCCATATAGATGAGAGACATGCCGATGGCTGTAATGCTCTTCTAACGTAGAACAGGCCCATTCCTTAAGGGTACCGTCCGGTTCGATCAGGTAGGGTGGCATCTTGGCAAGCATCGTTTTCCATTTCAGCACGCTGTCGGAGTCGGTACCCAGAATCTCCGAAGCCTGAATTAAATTGTTCAGTACTTCCCGGCACACCGCAATGTCCATGGTGGCATTAATCAGCACAGGTCCGGACGGGACCTTGCTACGGGGTATGTTTTCCGGTGAGATGGATGGCACAAAGATATAATTCCCGTCTTTATCGATGACAGTCAGGAAATCCTCGTAGAATAGTGCCAATTCTTTATAGGCAGGTATCATGCGATTGCGTAAAAATTCTTCGTCACCGGTGGTCAGATAATAGTCCCAGAACTGGCGTAGGAGCCAGCCTCCTGCGGAAATCCAGTAGGGCCAAACTCCGATTTCGGAGTTTGGGGTATAATAGAAATTGACGCCGAATCCCTTGTCAGGAAAGAGTGGATAAGAAGTGCCTCGAAGACCAAAAATGTTTGTGGCGTTGCTACGGCAATCTGGCGCAATTTCCTCCATCCATCTGAAGTAGGCCTTCATGCCTTCCTGAAGGTCGCCCTGAATGGCGCCTGCCGTTTGCAGGTTAATGGTGGTGTTGATCCCGGCTGCGATGCCCGGATACTTGCCGCTGTTGAGGATGAACCAGTGGCGTCCCATTTCGAAGATCTTCTCCAGCAAAGCGGGCGAATAGTCCGGTCTTGACTGCTGGTCTGAAAGAAGCTCCTCAGAAGACATGCCATATTGTTTGGCCCCTCCGAAATCCATGGTGACGCGGTTGAGAATTTCCGACTGGACCTTTTGATGACGCTCCAGCAATGCCGGGTAGTCGGGGGTGATTCCTTCCACCGCCTTCTGAAGAGTTTCGACATTCTCCTCACTGTAATCGGGAAAAAAATCAATACGCGTAAGCAGCATTACCGAGGATGCATTCTCTATAACCAGGGTGTTTCCATCCATACTGGCAGAGCCACCATTGCGAACCACGCGTGTAAATCCGGCATAGCCGCTGTTATCCACGGAGGGATCTAAACGGCATTTGTATATCAGCCGTTGTTCATTGGAGTCCTGCCGGATGTCGCCGGCTTCGATACCCTTTGGGGCGAGTTTTTCCTGGACTGATGCCAGCTGAACAAATGCTTTCATGTCAGGATCTGTGGTGCCAATTCCCCGACGGGCACCCCAGTCCATCCCTGAAACCATGCTCCACCCCGCTGACTTCTGCAAAGAGATCCGGACATTCATCGTCTTACCTTCCGGGGCAGTGAGCAATTGTACGACGACATTGTCGGGTCGGGAAGTAAAAGTTTGACGAACCCATTCGCCCTGTTCGTCAGTCCAGATAACCTTTATCTCGCTGTTTTCGAAATTGACAGTCCGCAGATAATTCCTGACAGACGTGGTTGTGGTAAGATCGAGCTTCATCAGGAAGGCCGGAATGGTGAGGTGCGGTTCAGTATCCTGCTTGATCGGGCTTTCGTTCATATGCTGAAGAGCGAGAGCGGCGGCTTCGCTGTTTTTACCATCCAGCACCATTTGCCGCACCTGCGGAAAAATGTCTGCAACGTTGGGGGCCTCCAGGGGCCTTTTCCATGGCATAAGCAGGCTTTCGTGGCGGAAAAGGATTTGCTCTGAATAGGGATCGCCCATCAATTCGATATTCATCGTGCCATTGCCAGAGGTGAGAGCCTCTCTGACCAGATTACCGGGGGATATGCTGCAAAAGCCCCTCTGTGGTACGATCTTCCTCATGATCCGTTCCTCCAGCTGCATTGGTGATATCGGATACGGTTTCCCGATTTCCGGCGGTCTGGGCAGGAACGGGTCCCCTTGTACGCGATCAAGATATTCGGCCGGACGATTGTCCACAGGCGGCTCTAACGGTAGCGTGGATTCCTTATCAGCAGTAGCAAGCAATGGCGATATCTCCAAGGTACCCAGGAGACTTGCAGCGACCGTACTTGTTTTAACAAATTTTCTGCGTTTCATTTCTTGATTTTTGCTTGTTGATTAAACCCAATTAACCCAATCCAGCGGGTTGCGCCGGCCTATTTTCAGATGAATTTCCACAGTTTTTCCTTCTGGTAAGTGCAAA
Organism: Bacteroidia bacterium; assembly: GCA_026391595.1. GTDB lineage: Bacteria > Bacteroidota > Bacteroidia > Bacteroidales > VadinHA17 > LD21. Next base: position 3,168 of record JAPLDY010000231.1, on the reverse strand, counting down.
TCGCAGGTAGCCTCACCTGATTGGGGCTTCTCAGCTAAAATTCCGGTAGAGGAAGAAATTTCTTCTATACCATTTCGGGCAATTAAAGTCACATCCTGCGCTCTCAGGGAAGTGACGGTCAAGTCCACGGTTCGTGTATCCATGTTCCAGGTTAATTTGTCCAATCTGGCAAATGTGCGAAGCAGCATTCCACTAATGGATCCTTTTATCAGGGAGGCAGGAAGGGCCGGAAGCACCTCAATCACACCAGGGCGCGAGTAGGCAAGCATTTCCATAATGATCGCGGGAATCCCGCCTTGTGCATCAGATGCACCGTAGCATTGAGAGATATGCCGGTGATTATAACGATCTTCCAGATCAGGCCATGCCCATTCTTTCAAGGTACCATCCGGATTGAGCAGGTAGGGCGGCAGCTTGGCCAGCATCGCCTTCCATTTCGGCACGTTGTCGGCCTCAATACCCAGCAGCTCACAAGACTCCACCAGATTGGAAAGGACTTCCCGGCACAACGAAATGTCCATGGTGGCGTTGATCACCGCCATACATCCGGGGTTCAGGTTACCTGGATTGTTCTCGGGAGAGAAGGATGGAACAAAGATGTAATTTCCATTTTTGTCCGTAACCTTCAGGAAGTCCTCATAAAACAGTGCTAGATCTTTATAAAGCGGAATCATACGAGTGCGTAGGAAATCCATGTCGCCGGTTACAAGATAGTGGTCCCAGAACGGCCGTAAAACCCATCCGCCGGCGCTGATCCAGTATGGATGCGGCCATGTTTCCCCGGTATTATCGGCATAGTCGAACATGTTAAAAACGCCGGAATCTTTGGACGGTGCTATAGGATAATGGGCGCCCCGCATTCCGTAAATATTCTTTGCATTAGTGCGGTAGTCAGGGACCAGACTTTCAATCCAGTCGAAGTAGGCCATCTCTCCTTCGAGGTAATTTCCCAGACTTATTGGCGCAATCTGCAGGTTTGTATTGACATTGGTAAGGGCCGACACGCTGCGATACTTACCAGTGGTGATGATGAACCAGTAGCGGCACATCTCGAAGAACGTCTTGAGAAATGCGCCCGAATAGCCCGGGCTGGATCGCTGATCAGATAGAAGCTCCTCTGATGACAGGCCATATTTGGAAGCATCGCCGAAATCCACTGTGACGCGGTTAAGCATTTCGGACTGGACCTTTCGAGCCCGCTCCAGCAAGGCCGGATAGTCCGGAGTGAGTTCTTCCAGTGACTGCCGGACAGCATCAACTTTATCCTCGCTGTAGTCGGGGAAATATTCAATGCGTGTGAGCAGCATCACGGACGAAGCATTTTCGATCACCAGCGTGTCTCCGTCCATGCGGGCCGAGCCGCCGTCGCGGACCACGCGGGTCACATTGGCATAGCCCCTGTTGTCCACCGAAGGGTCCAAACGGCCCTTTATAATCAGCCGCTGCTCGTTAAAGTCCATCCTGGTATTGCCGGATCCGCCACTCGCCCCCTGCGTTCCTCCACGGCTACGTATTCCTGCAAAATCCTGTCCTCCTCTGATACCGCGTCCTCCTCCTTCCGACATTTTGATATTGACATTCACTGACTTTCCACCGGGGGCGGTGAGCCATTGGATCACGACATTGTCGGGCCTCGACGTGAAAGTCTGGCGAATCCAGTTGCCGTGCTCGTCAGTCCAGTGAACCTTCACCTCAGTACTTTCGAAATCAACTGTGCGGAGATAGTTCCTGACCGATGCGGTTCCGGGAGACTCCAGAAGCATGGAGAATCTCCCGCCGCCAAATCCACCCATCCCCCTGCTAACAGGGTTTTTTTGCCATTCGTTGTAAGCTAACATTACAGCTTCGTGGTATTTTCCGTCCAACATCATTTGCCGTACCTTAGGGAAAACATTTGCGATCCTGGATGTCTCTAAGGACTTTTTACGGGGTGTGAACAGACTTTCGTGGCTGAAAGGAATCTGTTCGGTATAGGGATTGCCTGCTACCTCAATGTTTACGGCTCCATTACCGGAGAGGAGTGCATCACCACCGGGGGACAGACTGCAAAAGCCATGCTGTGGCACAATCTTACGACTGATCCGCTCCTTCAGCGGCATAGGCGAAATCGTGACATTCACATACTCTGGCGGCTTCGGCAGGAACTGGTCCGACTGCGAGCGACGAAGATATTCAGAAGAACGGATTTCTTTCCGTCCCGCTCCGGAAGGTCCGGATATTCGTGACGACTTTTGAGTTGCCTCCTTACAAGCAGTTAGGGGCAGTAACGCACCCGAGATACTAACCAGGCCTGCTGCAACCGCACTCCTTTTAAGAAATTTTCTTCTTTTCATATTTTTTTATTTCACCCCACTGTTGGTGATGTGGAAATAGTCAAATGAAACATTGAAAGGAGTACCTGGCTTAGTGGTATCAGAATCAAAATAATAGGTACTTGTCATGCTCTGCGTAATCACTCCGTCGCATGAAAAAAGACCTGCCCTGATATCTTTTAATAAAGCATCACCTGTTCCGAGCGTTTTGAAAGCTTCACCATCGGCAGAATAATAAGCTGTGTATATATTGCCTTTTTTCTCCAGTTTCAGCAATAATGCATTCTCGCCAACAATTTCACTTTTGAGATTAAAGCTTGCAACTGATTTGGCAATGCCATTTTCTTCTATAAGAAAGTCTATGGTGCCGGGTTGTGCAACTCTTAGCCTGGTTGTTTTTATAACAGCCCTGAACATCAGTTTTACAAAATTATCATCATTCTCATAAGCAATGATTCCGGCATTTTCCGGTTGAGAAGGAGCTCTTGAACCTGCCAGTTTTGTTTCAATCGTCCAATCGGTATTTGCACTTTGCAGCAACATGTTTTTCGCATTATTGCTGCCTTCCGAAACATCACCTGGTTCACTTGTAATGGTAAGGAAACCGGGTTTGGCTGAATAACTGTGGTTAACCTTGTTTTCCCGTATCCACCCCCACTGATTACCGGCAGATCCACTATTAAATTCATCGCCGGTTGAATTATTATCAAAATTTATGCAGTAGGTATTCTTTTCAAGTGTATTATTATCAATAAAAATTACCACTGCGGTCCCCGGAACTTCTCTTGCCTGGGTAATATTGACTTCGATATCTTTATTAGATGCAGAAGCTTTAACCACAGGAATTTTTGAATTA
>JAPLDY010000063.1 GCA_026391595.1 Bacteroidia bacterium | reverse complement strand
GCTACCCATTTCTCTTCATTAATATTGAACCTTATCACGTCACAGTCAAGAACTTTTGGCCTTCTGGGTCTTTCTTTCACAACCTCGGTTTTTCCTGTTATAAGTACTCCGTCCCTTGAGCCGTCGCGGTATACGGTTGCTCCCTTGCATCCCGATTTCCAGGCAGTCAGATATAATTCACTCACTAGTTCTTCCTTAACTTCAGACGGAAGGTTGATGGTAACGCTTATTGAATGGTCGACCCATTTTTGAATTGCACCCTGCATTTTGACCTTGGCGATCCAGTCGACATCGTTTGCCGTGGCTTTATAATAAGGTGATTTTGCAATTATTTTTTCTATCTCCTGGTCCCCCATTCTATTGACCTCATCAGGATCGTAGTTATTCAGCTTCAGCCACTCAACGAATTTATGATGGAACACTGTGAACTCTTCCCAGGAATCACCTACTTCATCCTTGAAAGTCACCTTTACGTCCTTATCATTAGGATTTACTTTTCTGCGGCGTTTGTAGAAAACCGAGAAAATAGGTTCAATGCCGGAGGTGGTCTGGGTCATGAGGCTGGTGGTCCCTGTCGGTGCTATAGTAAGGAGTGCAATGTTTCTCCTTCCGAATTTCACCATATTATTATATATCACCGGGTCAGCTTCCTTTATCCTGAGAATGAACGGATTATTTTTTTCAAGTTCAGAATCATAAATCGTAAACGGCCCCCTCTCTTTTGCAAGGTAAGTGGAAGATTTATACGCTTCGAGGGCAAGTGTTTTATGAATCTCCACTGAAAAATTTGTTGCTTCTTCACTTCCGTACCGAAGCCCGAGCGCTGCAAGCATGTCACCTTCAGCAGTTATCCCGATACCGGTTCTCCTTCCCTCTTCCGATTTTTTCCTTATGTTCTTCCAAAGGTTCCTTTCGACTCTTTTCAGTTCATCGACTTCAGGATCTGCATCTATCTTTGAAAGTATTGCATCGATCTTTTCCATTTCAAGGTCGATGATATCATCCATCATGCGTTGAGCAAGACCTACATGCTCTTTATAGAGTTCAAAGTCAAACTCTGCATTTTCCGTGAATGAATTTTTGACATAACTGTAGAGATTGATGGCAAGCAGACGGCAGCTGTCGTAAGGGCACAAAGGTATCTCTCCGCACGGATTTGTCGATACAGTTGCGAAACCAAGATCGGCATAGCAGTCGGGAACGCTTTCACGGATTATAGTATCCCAGAAGAGGACTCCTGGTTCAGCTGATTTCCAGGCGTTATGAATTATTTTAGTCCAGAGCTGATTTGCATCAATGTCGTTAATGAATTTCGGCTTATTCGATTTTATTGGATATTGCTGACGGAAGCTGGTTCTCGCCTCGACAGCCTTCATGAACTCGTCAGTTATTTTTACTGAGACATTGGCTCCTGTTACTTTTCCCGATTCCAGTTTGGCATCAATGAATTTGCCTGAATCGGGATGTTTGATAGAGATCGAAAGCATCAATGCACCTCTTCTTCCGTCTTGTGCTACCTCCCGTGTCGAGTTGGAGTATCTTTCCATAAACGGAACAACCCCTGTTGAAGTCAACGCGCTGTTAAGCACAGGGGTCCCCTGGGGCCTGATGTGTGACAGGTCGTGACCAACGCCTCCGCGGCGTTTCATAAGCTGTACCTGTTCCTGGTCGATCTTCATTATGCCGCCATAGGAATCTGAATCTCCATCATTACCTATTACGAAGCAATTCGACAGTGAGGCAATCTGATATTCATTGCCTATACCTGTCATCGGACCTCCCTGCGGTACTATATAAATGAAGTCTTTGAGAACGCTGTAGATCAGATCTTCGGGAAGAGGGTTTTTATATTTAAGCTCAACCCTGCGTATCTCCCTCGCAATCCGGCGATGCATGTCGTCGGGGGTTTTTTCATAAAGATTGCCGAATGAATCTTTAAGAGCATATTTATTAGCCCATACCCTGGCAGCAAGTTCATCGCCTTTGAAATAGCTTATGCTTGCGTCCACAACCTCATCATGTGAATAGACAGCTTTCTCATTCACCTGTTCCCCTGATTTTGTATTTTCCTTCCCACCAACCTTCTTCTGAGCCTCGGGTTTTTGTTGTAATTCTTTTTCTTTCTCAGATGCAATAGGTGATTCCTGAACAAAAAGCTCTCCCATATATTGTAATAATATTCTGTTATTCTCTGATTATAATGAGATTAAACGGCCGTTGATTTTTTAAGCGGGTAATTGCTAAATTAGACAAGCATAATTCGCAATGCAAGACAAAAATTTTAAGTTTATCAACATTTGACAGGATAGTTATTAACTATTGATATCTATCTGAATATCTGCATATTACAAAATTTGACAAAAATCGTTGTCAAAATATTTTTGTAAAGTATTTAATTATCTGATGGTTAAAATCCGTAAAGAAATTAACTATCAATTTTACCATGAAAAAAAGAGGCTGCTGAAATCAGCAGCCTCCTGAATTAAGTCTAATAATTATTAGTTGAATAAATATCGCAGGCCTATCTGCATTCTCCAGCGTGAGCTGAAGTCAGATACAGAATATGCATTTCCGTTGGTCATCCCTGAAGGTGCATATGTGAAGGTAGGAGTTGTCGTCGTTACCTGTCCCTTGTAATTGATCAGGGAGTACTGCTGGTTGCTCAGGTAAAGGCTTTCGCCCCATTTCTTATTGATCAGGTTGCCAATGTTAATGATGTCGAGTGACAGCTGAAGCTTATTGCCGGTACCGCCGATGTCGACTTTAACATCCTGAAGAATTTTCAGGTCGAACTGATGTGAGAACGGCAGACGTCCTGCATTGCGTTCTGCATATTCACCTCTGTGCTTGCTGAGGTATTTGTCACCTGAAATGAATGCATCGAGTGCAGTCCATTGTTCATCGGGAGTAATTGCCGGGCTTGAACCTGCAGCCGGAATGATAATAAGGTTGATGTCGCTCATCTGTGCAGGTATGTAGATCATGTCATTTGTTGTACCGTCATTGTTCATGTCACCGTTATATATATAGGAGATTGGTTGACCGGATTGTCCGTTATAGAACAATGAAACCGTTGTCGATAACATCTTTTTTACATATTCGATCTTGTATGAAACAAGTCCTGTTACCCTGTGACCAAGGTCAAAATTTGACCTTGTAAGGCTAAGGTCATTAAGCCCGTTAACATTGTTGACATAGCGCCAGTTGGAATATGCAACACTTGAGGTCCCCGAGTTAAGATCCCATGAAGTACCGTATGTATAAGATGCCTGTGCATTGAAACCTTTCTCAAACTGTTTCTGAAGCATAACCACAATGTTATATGAATAACCTTCGTTTGTGTTTTCAAACTTGATGATCTGGTCAAAGCTGCTATTAACTAGTCCGCTGACAAATCTTGGCCTTGTATCGTTACCAACGAAAGTGAATGCCGGATCAATCTTCTTGTTCAGGTTGATGAAGTTGACGTTGTTGTATGTTTTACTGAAAATACCTTCAACCGTGGCTACGATATCCCAGGGAAGTTTGTAATCAGCTGCAAGGTTGGTTCTGAAAACCTGTGGAAATTTCAGATTCGGGTCAACAACGTTGATAGCACCGCGGCCAGGAGTCTTCCCAAGGTCAGATGCAAGCTTCTGGGCATAAGGATCGGCAACAAATAACGGTCCTGGAGGATTTGGTAAAGGAGAAGAGCTTGAGGATGAATTCCCAAGAGTAAGGGTTCCGTTCAATTGGCCATTGTTTGAAAACTGGTTGGAGATCCAGACAAACGGAACTCTCCCCGTGAAAAGACCGGTACCTCCCCTGACCTGAAGTGTCTTGTTGCCAAGAGCATCCCAGTTGAAACCAATGCGGGGTGACCACATGATCCTTGATTTTGGAAGAGTTCCTGTTGCAACATCCTGGAAATAATATGTGGTATTGAACTGCGGATTTGATTCCGGTTTTACAGGAAATACAGGTATGTCAATGCGCAATCCTCCGGTTACCTGAAGATTTTTTAACAGCTGATATTCATCCTGCGCATAGAGTCCTAACTGCATGGCCCACCAGTCGGCAGCACCTTTTGTCTGCATCGGATTATCAGTTGCATCAAATGAATAGCTGACAGTATAATAAGTTGGGGCAACTTCACCCGGTGTACCTATCGTTTCAAAATTGGCAAGTGTTTTATAAGCGTAACTTCCGAAAATATTCTGAACAAAAAGATTATAAAATGAATATAACTCATTGTGTGTACCAACAGTTATAGTATGTTGTCCCTTGAATATTGTAAGATCATTAGTTAATGAATAAATATCCTGCTGAAGGTTGTTTGCTACCGATGAATATTCACTTCCAAGGGTAATTGATCTTCCGTTGGTAAGATTTATAAGTACTGTCGGGAATGATGCTCCGAGAGGATCACGGTCATCACGGACCCTGGTATAGCCAAGGCTCAGCTGGTTCGACATATTGCCATTCAGAATACTACTGAGCTCAAGACCTGTTGAGTTGGTTGTACTTGGAAAATATTGTCCGTTGTTATAGAACCTCAATGATGTACTGGATCGGCTGTTATCTATATTCTCTCCAAACGTATAGCTATGTCTGAGAACCAGTTTGTTCTTGTTATTGATGTTCCAGTTAAGCTTGACAAAAAGTTTGTTGCTGTTTGTCTCATCGTTAATGGTCTGCCATGAACCCGGGTCATAATTAGGAGCAACTCTGTTCAAAACACGAATAACTCTTCCAATCTCACTTGTGTCAATTGATGATGCTGAAGTTCCGGGCATAGCACCATTTGGTGTAAGGCTTCTTGTTATCTCTCCGTTGAGGAAGAAGAAGAGCTTATTCTTGATGATCGGGCCGCCTATTGTGAAGCCAGCCTGATAGTCCTTATATTCTGCAACCGGTTTGTTGGTATCAGCTATCGGTTCATTCTTGCCAACTAATTTCTGATTGTTACCATAGAAATAGGCTGAACCCGTGAATTTGTTCGTACCGCTCTTGGTAACAGCATTAATGCCACCACCGGTAAAACCGCCCTGGCGAACATCATAGGGAGCAATGTTGATCTGGAATTCTTCGATGGCATCAAGGCTTATCGGTTCAATACCTGTCTGGCCGCCATTGGTACCTGAAGCTGCAAGGCCAAAAACGTCGTTGGTCACCAGACCGTCAATTGCAAACTGGTTGTACCTGTTGTTGCTTCCGGCAAAGGATGTTCCGCTACCGGCATTGTTGGCAAGCGGGCTTATCTTTGTAAAGTCCTTCAATCCTCTTGAGATTGTTGGGATAGATGCAACTACCTCATTCGACATGTTGATGGCAGCTCCGGTTCTTTGAGAGTTGATGATATTATTCTTTCCTGCTGAAACAATCACCTCATTGAGGTTTGTCATTGAAGGAGTCAGCGCTATACGCATATCCGCTACGTTCCCAAGGCTTAACACGATATCGCTGTAAACCTGAGTATTATAACCAACAAATGATATGGTAACCTGGTACGGACCACCGACTCTCATGTTGTTGAGCGAAAATCGGCCGTCTTCATTGGTCAGAATGCCATATTGAGTTCCTGAGGGCACATGTACTGCCACTATAGAGGCTCCCGGAAGGGCTTCATTCTTTTCATCAAGAACGCTTCCCTTAAGTCCGGAGGTTGTCAGCTGGCCAAGAATATTCGTAAGTAAAAATCCTGCCAGCAAAAATGTAAAACTAAATTTTAATAAAATTTTCTTCATACTCATGAAATTAAGGATTAGGTTTAATTTATTATCTGCTATTTTATCGTAATTAACTGATCTTATGGTAATAAAAAGATTACATTTTAAGCAAATTCGGGCTGATGAATTTACATCTCTTTGAAAAAAACAATCGAATTTAAAACGGATTTGTTATTAACAAGTTATGAGCGCGCGGTGTTAATATATTTCATTCGATTTCTTTCATAATCCTGGCCGTTGCACCGCGGTTGTCATTAACATACTTCAGTGATGAATCAGCAGCCTTTTTATAAAGATCATCATCTGACAACCACCGGTCAAGAATGGCTTCAAATTCAATGGCATTTTTAAATGATCCTGCTCCGCTGACTGCTATAAGGTCAACTGCTTCACGGGATTTCTTATGTTCCGGGCCAAAGAGAACCGGAATTCTCCAACAGGCCGGCTCAAGAATATTGTGGATTCCTTTTCCAAAACCGCCTCCAACCGCGGCAATATAAGCATACCTGTAAGCCGAGGATAACATCCCCATATTGTCAATAATCATTACCCTTGCACCGGCTGATTCAGCATTGAATTCCGAGAACCTCACACATTTTATCCTGAAGAGTTTTTCAAGCCTCCTGATATTCTCTTCGTCAATCTCATGCGGTGCAAACACCCATTTCATCTTTTCAGGGTTATTAATAATATAGCTGGCGATGATCTCTTCGTCCGGTGGCCAACTGCTGCCAGCCAGGAATAGTTTTTCACTGCCCCTGAACTGCTCTATCGCAGGAATGCTCGTGGCCTCAGAAGCGATTTGTACAACCCTGTCGAAGCGCGTGTCTCCGGCAATTGAGAAATTCTCCAGCCCTATTGATCTGAGAAGATTCTGCGACATTTCATCCTGGATGTATATCCTGGTGAATTTTTTCAGGATGTTCCGGAAAAAACCTCCATACCATCTGAAGAAATGCTGATTCGTCCTGAAAATTCCTGATATAAGGAACAGTGGAATATCCTTTCTGCCAAGCTCAGAAATATAATTATTCCAGAATTCATATTTTACAAAAATCACCTTCTCAGGATTTACTATGCTTATAAATTTCCTGGCATTTGAAGGAGTGTCGGCAGGCAGGTAGCAAATCACATCAGCCACAGGCCAGTTCTTCCTGACCTCATATCCTGAAGGAGAAAAAAAAGTCAGAACAATTTTATACCACGGTTTCTCCTTCTTTATTGATTCAATAACCGGCCGGCCTTGTTCAAATTCTCCCAATGAAGCACAATGTATCCAGATATACCTGTTGCTCCTGTTTATTTTCTGATTTAGGATTTCGATAGATCTTTTTTGCCCGTTGATCCAGAGCCGGGCTTTGCCGTCGAAAGGGGAGATCAGCCAGGCTATGGCTCTGTAAAAGAATATCCCGAGATTATAGATATGCCTCATATAAATAATAAGGAGACAAAGGTAGAAAAAAGGTGCAAAGGTGCAAAGGCATAACGGCACAATGGTAATAAAGCCATTGAGCCGCTGAGCCATTGCGCCATAAATAAAATACCCCTACTTTTGCAAAATAATCCCGTTCGCCATGGTCCGACTTGTTGCCCTGATTATTTCGATCGTACTGCAGATAATTGCAGCATCCTTTGCACTTGGATTCATTAAGCTTACCAGGTACCGGCTTTCCTGGATCCTTTTATCGCTGTCGTTTGCTTTTATGGCAGTACGCAAGATTATTCAGCTTATTGAGTTTTTAAAAGGACCTCCATCATATACATGGCAGATGATAGATGAATGGCTGGGCGTCCTTATCTCTTTCATGATAATTGTGGGTGTTATTCTGATAAGAGAAATTTTTTACTCACTTAAGAGGGCAGAGATCGACAGAGTGAGGACCGAAAGAAAAGTCCTGAATGCAATAATAAATTCCGAGGAGAACCAGAAAAAGAGGTTTGCCAATGACCTTCATGACGGACTGGGACCGATACTTTCAACTGTTAAAATGTCTCTTTCCACACTTGATGACAGGATCAGTGACCCATCCGCTATTGTGATCCTGAACAATACCAATCATCTTGTAAATGAAGCTATCAGTACCATCAAGGATATTTCGAACAATATGAGCCCGCATGTCCTCTCAAATTTCGGACTTACGAGTGCAATAAGCACTTTCGTCATAAAAATTAATCAGACCGGGACTGTCGAGATCGACTTTAAATCAAACATGGAAAATGAGCGTCTGGAAAACGACAAGGAAGTGGTAATATATCGTGCTGTATGCGAACTGATTAATAATTCTATCCGGCATTCCGGCGCATCAAGGATTGAGATTGAATTGAATAAGCATGAAAAATTTGTTACTTTGCAGTTCAATGATAATGGGCGCGGATTTGAAATGTCAACCCTGAGCAGTGAAGACAGTAAGGGCATGGGACTTTCAAATATTGAAACACGCGTTAAAACTGTAGGGGGAGTTTTCATAATTGAGAGTACCCCGGGAAAAGGAACCAGTGCCCTGATTAAAGTGACGGAGTGATTGTGAAATTTTGTTCACCGAGTACAGATGGAAAAAATACGGATAATAATAACAGATGATCATCAGCTTTTCAGAAACGGGCTGAAAATACTTCTTGACTCTTTCGCTGAATTTGAAGTGACAGGCCAAGCATCGAACGGAAAGGAGTTTCTTGAACTCCTGAAAACGGTTCAGGCAGATATAGTCCTCATGGATATCAATATGCCCGAGATGGATGGAATCGATGCTACCAGAAAAGGACTGAAAATAAATCCTTCGATCAGCATTATTGCTCTCTCCATGTATGGCGAGGAGGAGTACTATTATAAAATGGTGGATGCAGGTGCAAAGGGATTTCTTCTCAAGGACTCCGATATCTCCGAAGTAAAAGAGGCTATCCTTACGGTCATGAAGGGAGGGAGTTATTTCTCACAGGAGCTTTTGTACCATGTTATTCAGAAAATAAAACACCGCGAACAGGAGACCAAATCTGCAAACCTTTCAAAAAGAGAAAGGGAAATACTTGCAAAAATTTGCGAAGGATTATCCAACCAGGAAATTGCCGATGCGCTTTTTATAAGCAAAAGGACTGTAGACAAACACCGGGCAAACCTTCTTGGAAAGACAAACTCAAAAAATACCGCCAGTCTCATCCTTTTTGCGATCAAAAACAAGCTAATAGAGATCTGAAATGGCAGAATCGCACGATCTTGGAAAAATCGGGGAGGACCTGGCGACTGAACATCTCAAAAAATCAGGCTACAGGATCCTTAAAAGAAACTGGAAGTCTGGCAAGAATGAGATTGATATAATTGCCGAGAACAAAGATTATATAGTATTTGCAGAAGTAAAAACCCGGACAGAAGATCTTCTGATTCCGGTTGGAGATATCGTGAACCGCGAGAAGCAGAAGTCAATAATTTTTTGCGCTGATAAATATATTAACTGGTACAACATATCGAAGGAGTGCCGGTTCGATGTTATCATAATAATTATGAACGGCGATTCGCATAGGATAGATCACATTGAGGATGCATTCTATCCGACGTTAAGATAATCCGCGAATGAATATTGAATTTTTAAGAGAATATTGCATTTCAAAGAAAGATGTAACCGAAAGCCTTCCCTTTGGCGATGAAACGCTTGTCTTTAAAAGAGCGGGAAAGATATTTTTGCTTGCAAATCTTGACGGTGACCTTTACATTAATCTTAAATGTGACCCGGCACTGGCAGTAGAACTCAGAGAAAGATACGCATCTGTTATTCCGGGCTACCATATGAATAAAAAGCATTGGAATACAGTTTTTGCTGATGGGACCATCCCGGATAAGGAAATATTGGAATGGATCGATCATTCATATAATATAGTCGCAAAAAAATAATCATTTATAAATTCATATTTCGTTTAATCAAATGTCCAAATTTCTTTGCTGCTATATAAGATCATTTAAGTTTGAAATAATTTTTCTAGCTTAGCGCCTCAATTTTAAATCTTTTATCAGATACAAACCTTTCTATAATTAAAATCAAAATGAAAAAGTTATTCCTTATCCTTACAATCCCGGCATTCATGCTTTGGCCGGTAAATGCACAGAACCAAAATGCACAGCCTGCAAAGGTCGAAGAAGGATATAAATTCACTCCAGTAGTCGACCTCAAGGCAACATCCGTCAAAAACCAGGCGGCAACGGGCACCTGCTGGTGCTTCTCAACGACATCATATATAGAATCAGAACTTTTAAGAATAGGGAAAGGAGAATATGATCTTTCAGAAATGTTTATTGTGAGACAAAATTATATCGACCGTCTTAAGGATAACTACCTCAGACAGGGAAAAGGGAATATTGAAGAAGGTGGCAACAGCCATGATTTCATCGACGTTTTTAATGAGGTGGGAATCGTTCCGGAAGAGGTTTATTCCGGATTGAATTATGGCTCGCCAATGCATAATCACAGTGAAATGACTGCTTTTCTTAAAGCCCTTGCTGTCGTTCCAATTCAGCTCAAGAACCAGAGCCAGCAGTATTTTCAGATTATTGGCGCTGTACTTGATACCTATCTTGGAAAAATGCCGGAGACATTTACATATAAAAACAAGATATATACTCCCAAATCATTTGCTGCCAGCCTTGGCCTCAATCCTGACGATTATGTGGAATTGACTTCATTCACGCATTTCCCGTTTTATTCCAAAGGAGTGCTTGAGATAAATGACAACTGGAGGATGGCCGGTTTCTACAATGTGCCACTTAATGAGCTGATCGAAATTACAGATTTTGCCCTTTCAAATGGCTATACGGTCGCCTGGGATGGTGATGTAAGTGAAAGCGGATTTTCGTACAGGAATGGCTATGCTGTTCTTCCTTTAAACCCGTCTCCTGAAAGAGGTACAATAACTGACAGGACAAGGCTGGAGAGATCACCCTCCCAGCTAAATCCAAATGAGGCACAAACCGTGCCCGTCCCTGGTCCGGAGATTAATGTCACTCAGGAAATCCGGCAAATGGGATATGAGACTTTTAAGACAACAGATGATCATGGAATGCATCTTACGGGAATAGTAAAAGACCAGAACGGTACTAAATATTACAAAACAAAAAATTCATGGGGAACCGACAGGAATGCTTTTGGCGGTTATCTGAATATGTCGGAAAGCTATGTCAGAGGGAAAACGCTGTTCATCATGGTACATAAGAATGCAATTCCTCCGGCCATAAAAACAAAATTGGGAATCTAAAATTATCTTGCAGGTCTTGCCAGTCATGCAGGTCTTGCTTTGGCAGCCGTAGCCTTGGCGAAGGCTGGCAGGTCGTTTACTTTTTGATGACTTGTACGACTTGCATGACTTGCACGACTTATTCAAATAATAGATTACAACCACGTATATCGGAATTATCAATCCTTCCGAGAACTTCAAAGGATCCGTCATCATGCAGTTTCCCGAGATCACCGGTTGATATGAAGGAACATGAGTGAATGTTTGCCATATCAATGATGTTGATCCCCCCTGTTATTCCTGGTTCGGTAATTAATGTCAAAGGATCCTGGGGTTCCCTGATCATTATTTTCATCCATGGCGGACAATTAAATATCCCATCTCCCTTCGAATAAGCCTGACTTAGAAGTTCTGTCATGCCATATTCGGAATGGATGGCATTTACATTGAAAGTTTCTTTAAGCACCGAATGAAGCTCCATGCGTGTAATCTCTTTTCTCCTGCCTTTCATGCCTCCGGTCTCCATAACAATAACATCATGCAAGTCTGGTGAATATTGTTCCGCAAGGTCAAGAAGAGCATAGCTGACACCCATAAGAAGCACTTTGCGATTCTGTGCCCTTGCTGCAGAAATTGCTGAAATCATCGGTAGTGTGTCATTTTTGTAAAAACCGCTTCCGGCAATAGTGCTTATTCTTATCAGGTGGTCCATCATATAGACAAGAGAAGAATTCTCCCTTTCAGTGTAGGAAGGAAGAAGAGCTGCAATCATATATTCTGAAGGATCACCGTATGGCATTTCTTCGCAAGACTTTACTGAATCGGGATCAATACGCAGGTTCCTCACGAATTCACCATAAACCCGGTTCATGGCTGACTGGATCCTGAATATTTCCAGCGCACATTCCTGGAAACTGTCATGATCCATTATTTTAAATATCCTGTCTGTTATTTCCGGTTTCATTTACCGGGAAAGGTTAAAGTGCCGTCAGGCTGGTAAACCCATTCGAAGGTGCATTCGGCATAATCCCTTGAATACCTGGCTTCTGAAAGGGTTGTAATAATTCTTATCTTGGCATATTTTTCAGCGGATGTCCTGAATATCCAGATCTGATTAGGCTTTATTGAATATGCCCAACTCTCCCAGGTAGGAAATATTAAAGAAGTTAGAGCATCAAATGCTTTTTCAGCTGAATTCGCATCTGTATATTCCCCGGCTTTATAAAAGGAATCCTTATAATTATCCGTTTGGAGAATCAGATTCGTAAGTGTACCATCATTGCCGATAGTGATGTCGGGCTTAGGAGTGGCAAGAGATGATACTTTTTCGGCAGCTGAAAAATTAAAGCCAATTCCATAATATACAGTCGTCCCGTACAGCGAATTATCTATTGTTTCCGTACCTGAAGTTTTGGTGTTCCCCGGCTTATTGGAGTCGTTGCATCCCATAAACAGGAGAGGCATTAATAATATCGCCAGCATATGCTTTTCCATACGCAAAGATAACGTTTTTTGAGGCTATCTTGTTGTGAAAAAGGCTGCAGAATCCTGCAACCTTTTAAATTAAATAGCCTCTGAGCCAGTGTGCCGTTGTGCCATTGAGCCTTTTTTTATTCTCCGCGAATCGCAACAATACCCGGAAGTTTCTTCCCTTCCATGTATTCGAGCATTGCGCCACCACCTGTTGAGACATAACTAACCTTGTCGGCAAGCCCGTTCTTGTTTATTGCTGCAACCGAGTCGCCTCCGCCGATAAGTGAGTAGGCGCCTTTAGACGTTGCTTCAGCAATAGCCTTTGCAATGGCAGTTGTTCCCTTCGAGAATTTTTCCATTTCGAAAACTCCCATCGGACCATTCCAGAGAATTGTTTTTGATTTCCCGATAACTTCCGAGAATTCCTTTATCGTTTCGTCGGCTATGTCGAGCCCGAGCCATCCGTCGGGAACTGCATCAACAGCAGTTATATTTGTATTTGACTCATTTTCAAACTTATCGGCATTCAGGCTATCGACCGGCAGGTAGAGATTAACCTTCTTTTCCTTTGCTTTTTCGATGATCTTAAGCGCCAGGTCAAGTTTATCTTCTTCACAAAGCGACTTGCCTATTTTTCCTCCCATCGCCTTAATAAAAGTATATGTCATACCACCTCCGATGATGAGGTTGTCGACTCTGTTGAGAAGATTTTCGATAAGCATTATTTTGTCTGAGACCTTTGCCCCGCCCATTATAGCCGTGAAAGGCTTCTGTGAATTGTTTAGCACTTTGTCCATAGCTGCAAGCTCGCTGTTGATGAGAAATCCGAACATGATCTTGTCTTTCGGGAAATAGTCAGCCATGACTGCAGTTGTTGCATGTGCCCTGTGTGCTGTCCCGAATGCATCATTAACATAAACACTGGCATAGGTTGCTAGTGTTTTTGCCATCTCTTTCTGCTTTGCCTTCAATGCAGCCTTGGCTGCTTTTTTTTCTTCCTCAGTTGCTGTTTCAGGAAGAATAGGTTTCCCTTCCTCTTCAGGATAAAACCTTACATTTTCAAGTAAAAGCACTTCGCCCGGTTTCAATTCTGCTGACATTTTTTTAGCAGATTCGCCCATACAGTCATCTGCAAAAAGCACTTTTTGACCGAGGTGTTTTTCAAGAACCGGCAGAACAGGTTTCAGTGAGTATTTTTCCATAGGTCCTTCAGGTCTTCCGAGGTGTGACATAAGAATGCAGCATCCGCCTTCGCTGGTTATCTTCTTTATTGTAGGAAGCGCTCCCCTGATACGGGTATCATCCGTTACTGCAGATGTTTTTTTGTCGAGTGGGACGTTGAAATCAACTCTTACTATTGCTTTGATTCCTTTAAAATTGAAGTCCTGGATCATTTTCATATTTAAGGTGTTTTTGGTTTATCATTAAAAAATCAGTTACAAACCTACTTATTTTTTATAAATATGAAACCCCTCCGGGGTTCTAAACAGATTATATAACCTGTTAATTAGTATTGATGGAACATCTCCGATGTTACTTTTATCATTAAATAATTGTTAAATTATCATCTAAAACCGCAGAGCGGTTCCATCATTGCTAATTTGACAATCCCCCCTTCATCTTTAAACCGCGGAGCGGTTTCACTATTGCTAAAAACAAATTTCTCCTATCACCTTTAACCGCGGAGCGGTTCCATATGTTTATGCAACAAAACAAAAATATTAACTAATTTTGAAAAAAAAGTTATGGCAAACATCACATTCAAGGGAAATCCTGTAAACACATCAGGAAACCTACCGT
>JAPLDY010000128.1 GCA_026391595.1 Bacteroidia bacterium | reverse complement strand
AAGCATTTTAGTATTAACTTACAAGGCTATTAATGCCGCACCATGAGTCTTGTAGCTGTTTCAATACTCGTTGCAATAAGCATAATTGCAATAATTTATCTTACTTCCAGCCTTAAGCTGAAGGCTTTCGTCGCCCTCTTTATGGTATCTGTCTTCCTGGCCTTCACCACTCTGCCTGCCGATACAGTAGTCAGCACAATAAAAGAAGGTTTCGGCAATACAATGGCCTCAATAGGCTTCCTGATAATTTTCGGGGCAATGATCGGCATAACACTCGACAGGACAGGAGCCACAATAAGCATAGCAAATTATATACTTTCAAAAACAGGAGAGAAAAAAAGTGCTCTCGCTCTTGGCATTACAGGTTTTATCACCGGCCTTCCAATCTTCTGCGATTCAGGATATATCATACTTAATGGACTGGCAAGATCATTCAGCGCTAAATCAAAAGTACCGATGGCTTTCATGGCAACGATCCTTGCCACATCGCTATATTCGGTCCATTGTCTTATACCTCCTCATCCGGGGGCATTGGCAGCTGCAGGGATCATAGGGGTAAATGTCGGCAACCTAATCCTTGCAGGTATATTGTTTGCAGTGCCCGGAGCTCTTGCAGCCTGGTTCTGGAGCAAGCTGATGATCAGAAACAGGAATTACCAGCCGGCTTCTGAAACAGAACCAACAGGTCTGGTTGACCATAAAAAGCTGCCTTCGGCATTTCTGTCTTTTCTTCCTATCGTAGCGCCACTCCTTCTCATTACTCTCAGATCGCTGATATCCCTTTTTGATAAAGATGGAATAAGTCTGTTATACAGGATATTCCGTTTCCCGGGAGAACCTGTTTTTGCTCTCGCCATAGGAGTTATACTTTCTCTTTTCCTTTTGAAGAAAAAAGATATTGAATCCATGAATTCAGTGTTTACCGAGGCTATTGAAAAGGCAGGTCCCATACTTATTGTCACAGCTGCCGGCGGAATGTTCGGAATGGTGATAAGAGAAACCGGAATAGGAGAAACTGCAGGAAAAATTCTGGCCGGAACAGGAGCAGGATTGCTTGTTCCATTCTGTATTGCCGTACTGATGAAGACAGCACAGGGATCATCAACAGTTGCAATAATAACGACTGCCTCCTTTATTGTACCAATGCTTGAATTGCTGGGGCTTGGATCGGATTGGGGCAGGATACTCGCCATGCTCTCCATGGGTGCCGGTTCGATGGTGGTCTCTCACGCCAATGATTCTTATTTCTGGGTCATCTCAAGCTTTTCAGGGCTCGATATCAAGACGACACTGCGGGTATATTCATCATCAACACTGGTGATGGGAATAGTGGTTTTTGCATTTGTATGGGCATCTTCCCTGTTTTTATTATGAATATTTTGTTTTAGTAAGCTAACTTTGAAAAATCAAACAAACAATTAATGAAATACCGGGAGACAGCAGAACATATTTTTCTGTCAGGGATCAGGGGTGTGCTTCCCGGAAAAATAATCACTGATCTGGTTTCTTTGCGCGGATCAATTCTCAAGGTCGGCTATATGAGCTATGATCTTGAGAAATTCAGGCATATTTATGTCATCGGTGCAGGTAAGGCCAGCGCAGCCCTTGGCCATTATTTAGAGAACATACTTGGGAACAGGATCACAGGGGGACATATTGTAACAAAATACGGATCTTTCTGTAAGCTGATAAAGATCAGGGTAACAGAAGCAGGTCATCCTGTGCCTGATGAAAACGGTTTCTCAGCTACAAGGGAAATATCAGCCATCGCTGATAATGCCGCTGAAGATGATCTTGTAATTTGTATCTGGTCGGGAGGAGGATCATCACTTCTGGCAGATCATCCGGATTCTTCATCACCGCAGGAAATAATGTTTTTCAACGACATGCTCGTCAGGTGCGGAGCCAATATCTCTGAAATGAACATTGTAAGGAAGCATCTCTCCAAAGTCAAGGGAGGTCAGCTGGCCAGGCATATATGGCCGGCAACATGTGTCACAATTTACCTTTCAGATGTTATCGGCGATCCTCCTGATGTAGTTGCATCAGGACCTGTGGCTCCGGATAATTCAACATATAGCGAAGCGTTGCAGGTAATTGAAAAGTATAATCTGAAAAACGATATGCCTCCCTCGCTGCTCACCTATATATATGAAGGAGTGCAGGGAATGCATCCGGATTCACCCGGACCAGGTGACCAGGTTTTCAGCCGGACTTCAACACTTCTTGCCGGCAATAACAGGATGGCTCTTCTGGCAGCATCCAGGGAAGCAGAGAAATCGGGTTTTTCCACATTTATTGTGACCTGCGAGCTTATAGGAGAGACGCACCAGGCTTGTTCTTTTATTATCGATATAATCAACAAATATAAATATAACAATACATTGCAAAAACCGGTTTGTCTCCTTTTCGGAGGTGAGACGACTGTCAGGGTTACCGGTGACGGGCTTGGCGGAAGGAATCAGCATCTGGCCCTGCTGGTTGCTACCAGGCTGCATGACATTTCAGGAATTACATTTCTTTCTGCCGGCACCGATGGAAATGACGGGAACACTGATATGGCAGGAGCAGTTGTCGATTCAGAGACCGTTCATGATGCCCTTTCCATGAATGTCGACCCGGCAAGATACCTGGATGATTTTGATTCATTCCATTTTTTTAAGGCTGTCGGGGGACACATCCATACTGGTCCTACAATGACAAACGTAATGGATATGGCACTGGCAATAATTGAATGACATGAAAGCGCTTGTATTGGAAGCATATAACAAGTTGATTTACAAGGAAGTCTCTGATCCGGTCATCAGCCCTGATGAAGTTCTTGTACAGGTTAAAGCCTGTGGAATATGCGGCTCGGATGTACATGGACTCGATGGCAGTACTGGCCGCAGGATCCCTCCGCTGATCATGGGTCATGAAGCTTCCGGAATCATCGTTAATACCGGTTCTGACGTTAAGGCATGGAAACCAGGAGACAGGGTTACATTTGATTCGACAGTTTACCGGCCTGATGACTGGTACTCCCGGAATGGGATGTATAATATAAGTGACAACCGCGAGGTTATTGGAGTCTCGCCGGGTAATTACAGGCGCAATGGTGCATTCGCAGAATATGTAGCCATACCTCAGCATATCCTTTACAGGATTCCTGAGAATGTGACTTTCGAGCAGGCTGCAATGGTTGAGGCCGCTGCTGTGGCGCTCCATGCTACAAATATTTCCTGCATGAAGCCGGGGAATATATGTGCGGTTGTCGGAGCCGGTACGATCGGCATTTTTATTGTCAAGCTGCTTAAAATTGCCGGAGCAGCCCTGGTCATTGCGGTAGATATAGACGATGTACATATTCAGAAGGCTAAAAATGCAGGCGCTGATCATACTTTCATTTCTTCGCGTTCAAACGTTGCAGAAAACGTAAGATCTCTCACTGCCAGAAGGGGTGCCGATATTGCCTTCGAGGCCGTAGGAAAAAGCGAAACGGTTAACATGGCAATAGAAATTGTGAGAAAGGGAGGAACGGTGACTCTGGTTGGAAACACAACTCCGAAAGTGGAATTTCCTTTGCAGAAAGTGGTTACCGGTGAATTGAAGATATCCGGCAGCTGTGCAATTTGTGGTGAATATATAGCTGTTCTGGATTATTTAAGTTCAGGGAAGCTCAATGTTGACGACCAGATATCAGCAGTTGCCCCGCTCTCTGAAGGAGCAAAGTGGTTCGAAAAATTATACAATAAGGAATTAGATCCCGGGAAGGTGATCCTCAGACCATAAAGAATTGATTATGCCAGGCAAAATCTATAACATATCAATTGCCGGATGCGGCAAGGTTGCCCATATTCATGCACGGGCAATTAAAAATATCCCAAATGCACGGCTTGCCGGGGTATGGAGCAGAACCCCGGCAACAGCAAAAGGCTTTGCTGCAGCATATAAGACAAAACCATATTCGGGTATTAAACAGATGGTCCTCGAAAATGAATCTGACCTCGTAATAATCTGCACACCACATCCCTTCCACAGGCAACCGGCAGTTGAAGCTGCAGAAGCCGGTGCCAATGTGCTGGTTGAGAAGCCTCTGGCATCCGATCTGCAGGATTGTGACGCCATCATAAACGCCTGTAAAGTGAGGTATGGGAAACTGGGTGTGATTAGTCAGAGACGCTGGTATGAACCCGTAAGAAGAGTCAGGGAGGCTATCGATGCAGGAAAAATAGGAAAGCCTGCTCTTGGTGCTGTAACCCTTCTTGGCTGGAGGGATAAGATGTATTATGATGCTGACGCATGGAGAGGCACATGGAAGCAGGAGGGAGGAGGAGTCCTGGTAAACCAGTCGCCGCACCAGCTCGATCTTCTTTTATGGTTTATGGGTGAAGTGGATGAAGTATATGGAATCTGGAAGAACCTGAATCATCCTTATATAGAAGTTGATGACACAGCGCTGGCAATTGTTAAGTTCAAAAGCGGTGCAATAGGAAACATACTTGTCAGCAACTCACAAAAGCCGGGGATTTACGGCAAAGTTCATGTGCATGGCGAAAACGGATCTTCAATTGGAGTTCAGACTGACGGAGGGGCCATGTTCATTGCCGGAATGACAGGTGTCGCACAACCGCCGGTGAACGACCTGTGGAGCGTTCCTGGCGAAGAGGAGATGCTGAAAAAATGGATTAAGGAAGATACTGAATCCTTCGGGAAGCACGATCCTGTGGATTACTATATGCAATGCCAGATCGAAGATTTTCTATCAGCAATAGAGGAAGAGAGGGAGCCGGCAGTTTCAGGAGATGACGGACGCCGTGTAGTTGAACTGTTCACCTCGATATATAAGTCTGCACGTGATAACGCTCCGGTCAGATTCCCTCTTAAGCATGAACCGGGTCTTGATGGAAGACAAAAACTGACTGGTAATTGGTAATCCGTTTTCAGTGAAAAGCTACCTGAAAAAATGTAAATTAAAACTAAAACTCATCTGAATAATATATGCCTCTTCTGATCGTAGTTCTGGGAATCTGCTTACTGCTTTTGTTTATCCTGGTATTTAAGTTTGATTCATTCTTATCATTTGTTATCGTATCCCTTCTGGTGGCGATAGCCGAAGGTATGTCAGTCGGAGAAGCTGTTGTCTCAATTGAAAAAGGAATAGGCAGCACTATGGGTTTTATTATAATGATACTGGGTTTCGGTGCAATGCTTGGAAAGCTGGTTTCTGAGAGTGGTGCTGCTCAGAGGATTACAATAGGAATGGTTAAGACATTTGGCAAGAAACATATACAATGGGCACTTATGCTTACAGGGTTTGTTGTAGGTATTTCCCTTTTTTATGATGTCGCTTTTTTTGTGATGATTCCTCTCATTTTTACAGTTGCTGCGACTACTCGTCTTCCGATTCTTTATGTGGGTCTTCCGATGCTTGCAGCTCTGTCAGTCACCCATGGATACCTGCCTCCTCATCCTGCCCCAACCGCAATTACTGCAATGTTCAATGCTGATCTTGGGAAGACAATGATCTATGGGATTATAGTGGCAGTGCCTGCAATAATAATCTCAGGTCCTGTTTTATCAAAAGCTTTAAGCAAAATAGAAGCCCGGCCATTGCAGGAATTTATAAGTGCCAAACCTCTGAGTGAGGACCAGCTGCCAGGCTTCTGGATTAGTTTCTTTACTGCTTTATTGCCTGTGATCCTTATCAGCTTTTCGACAGTTGCGGGATTTATGAAGCAGGTTCTGATCGATAGCGGGGTCAGTAAATACATAGGTGAATTGCTAAGCGGTTCTACACTCTCTCCCTTATTCCTGGCCTGGCTTATTGCAACAGTGATGCGTTTTTGCGTTGGGTCAGCCACAGTTGCAGGGCTGACAACAGCCGGAATTGTTCTGCCGCTGGCTACAATGCCCGGAGTAAAGCCTGAACTAATGGTATTGGCTATCGGATCCGGAAGTCTTATGCTGGGCCATGTCAATGATGGAGGATTCTGGCTCTTTAAGGAATATTTCAACCTGAGCATAAAGGACACTTTGAAGTCATGGACAATAATGGAAACATCAATCGGAGTTGCCGGATTGATTGGTGTTATGGTTCTTGACCTGATTCTTAAGTAGGGTCTGGTATCTTTTTAAATCATGTTCTGCCTTCTTCACCATAATATTTATATTGAATTAAAAATTTTCTTGTAAATTTATCATCTTCTAAAAGGGGGGTCATTCATAACTTAATTACCATGAATAGAATTATTTCACTGGTATTTTTGTTTGTCATCATGGCTTCTGCGCGCGCACAGCAAGGTTCACCGCTTCTGACACATTTTATGGAGAGCCGGGAAATAGAGAATCAGAGCTGGGCCATTTGCCAGGATGAAAACCATGTTATGCTCTTTGCAAACCGCAAAGGCATCCTGGCTTTCGACGGGCAGGAATGGAAGACCATCAGGATTGCCACCATCCCCTATGCGATGAAAAAAAATCCATATGATAATAAGATATATATTGGTGGTGATAACAATTATGGATTCCTTTTTAAAGATGAGAATGATTCATACAAATATTTTTCATTATCAGGTGATTCAGCAGATACAGGAGTAGTCACCAGGATCGTTTTCAGCGATTCCCTGGCATGGTTCTGCAGCGACCAGTCTGTTGTCCGTTTTAATCTTGAAACAAAAAAGCCGGAGCTCCATCTTTCTGCCAGACCAGGCTTCCCCTTTACCGGGATGTTCGTAACGTCGAAGAATACTTTTATTAACGTGATGGATAAAGGGCTTCACAGACTGGAAAGTGATACTCTCTTTCCTATCGTGACCGGCTACCTGACTGAAAAGCTCGATATCCTCTTTTCTCTTCCATTTAATAATAACCTTGTGCTGACAGGGCGCAGTGACGGAACTCTTGCTCTGTTCGACGGTATCAAATATTATGACTATCCTGTCAGGGATGAAGGATACCTTATTGAAAACATCCTGTCGGAAGGCATTTCACTGGGCGACACTGCTTATGTATTTTCGACACTGGAGGGAGGAGCGCTGGTTGTGGAAAAAGCTTCAGGGAAAATTCTTTATACAATCAATAACCAGACAGAATTACCTGATGATGAAATTTTTGCAACAGGTTCTGATAATTCGGGAGGTTTATGGTTTTCACATCAGTATGGGCTCACCAGGGCCGACCTTAGTCTTCCAATGGAGAATTATACAATCTTTCCGGGACTTAAGGGCAACCTTTATTCGGCACTCAGATATGATAATGAGCTTTATGTAGCGACCAGCGAAGGAGTTTTTTATCTGACCCAGGTAAAGAATTATGCTGAAGTCGAAGTACTGATAAAAAACACATCTTCAGCTGCTTCAGCAAAAGAAACAGCTCCTTCTGAGCCTGCCCGGGAGCAGCAGGGCGCCAGAAAGAACATTTTTTCAAGGATATTTGGAAAGAAGGCTGTACCACAAAGTACAGCACCGGCAGCTGAACCTGCAAAAAATCAGGGTGCAATGCAGGATATAAAACCTATTGTGAGCTATTCAAGGAAAACTGTGAGTAAGCTAAAATCCATCAATTTCATTTACAGGAAAGTCGAAGGATTGAACGAGAAATGCCGGCAGCTTGTGTCCACCCCCAATGGAATACTATCAGCAACAAACAAAGGATTATTCATAATAAAGGATCATAAGGCTGCTTCTATTGTTCCGGGAAGGTATATCAATTATATCCTTTGGCAGCCATCTGACGGAACATATTACGTTGCGACAAGTGATGGTTGCCTGTCAGTAAAGAATCTTAATGGGAATTGGTCCTCGGAGATAATTGATCCTGATTTCAATAGTCCTGTATATTCAATCCTTTACGAAAATAAGAATACAATCTGGCTGGGCTGTGATAATTTTGCTTTAAGGGCT
Organism: Bacteroidia bacterium; assembly: GCA_026391595.1. Taxonomy (GTDB): domain Bacteria; phylum Bacteroidota; class Bacteroidia; order Bacteroidales; family VadinHA17; genus LD21. The sequence goes on along the minus strand of JAPLDY010000128.1, from coordinate 15,221 downwards.
GAAATTAATGATGACAATTCTTTTGTAAGCTCTGTCAATTACACTGTGGAAAAGGATTATCCTGACAGGTACATACTTAAGCTTATAAATGATACAATATTCCTGTTCACCGAATCAGAGATCCATTATTTCAACAGAACGGCAAATAAGTTTGATCCTTATCTGAATGTGAGATCGTTACTTAATGGCGTCAGTAAATATGTGATGCCTCTTTCAAATTACCCGCTGATACATCAGAAAAATGAATGGATATCACCTTCTGCTGATGCCAGGGTAGTTGATGCACAGGAATTATCGCTGCTCAAAATATTTGATGATGTCGTTTTTGCAGGGATAGAGAATAAGGATATATGGGTGATAGACGGCGATAACAGGATATTCGGCATCAACCGCCTGAAGTCTTCAAAACTAAAGCCTTCGACAGATATACTGATCAAAAATATTACCAACAACAGAGGGACCAGCTTTAATCTAAAGGATGTAAAATTCGAAAGAGGCGATAATGTCATCAATTTCGATATTGTTGCTCCCTCTTATCTAAAACAGAATACCACTCAGTATCAGTATATTATAAGCAAAGTAATGTCAGACTGGTCATTCTGGTCGACAAATACACATTATGACAAAGCTATTGCCAGTCCGGGAGAATATACTCTTCAGGTAAGAGCAAAGGACCTTTGGGGAAACATAGGGAATCCTGAGTCTCTGAAGTTTACGATCAAGGCGCCCTTTACCCAGACACCGTTTTTCTATTTACTTATTGGAATTGCCGCGCTGGCATTGATGATCCTGATAGTACGCATGAGGGAAAAACAGCTGCAGCAGAAGAACATGATCCTAGAGGAAAAGGTAAAAGAAAGAACTGCTAAGATTGAGGCCCAGAAAGAAGAGATAACTGCAAGCATAGAATATGCGAGCAGGATACAGCGGGCAATGCTGCCTGTGGATGATCATTTTAAAGATTCATTCTCAGACTATTTTATTATGTTCAAACCGAGGGATATTGTCAGCGGCGATTTTTACTGGATAGGTGAAGACAATAAATCAATATTATTCACGGTTGCCGACTGTACGGGGCATGGCGTTCCCGGCGCCTTCATGAGCACAATGGGTATATCAACCCTGAATGAGATCATAGCAAATAATGATAATCTGCAGGCAAATACCGTGCTTAACCTTCTACGCGAGAAGACTATGCAGTATTTGCATCAGACCGGTAAAGAAGGGGAGGCTGCCGATGGCATGGATGTCGCGCTATGTGCTCTAAACAAGAATAGAAGAACACTCCAGTTCTCCGGTGCCTTCAATCCCCTGATCATGTTCCAGGGAGGTGAATTGAAAGAATACCGTGCAGATAGAATGCCGATAGGTATTTATTATGGTGATGGGAAATCATTCACCAATTACGTCATTCCGGTAACCAGGGGTGATACCCTCTATATCTTTTCGGATGGCTATACTGATCAGTTCGGCGGACCTGACGGAGTCAAATACAAGATGTCTAATTTCAGGAATCTGCTTAAGGAGATCTATTACAGACCTATGATCGAGCAGCGAAATATTCTCGAAAATGAACTTGCGAAATGGAGAGGTTCAGGCGACCAGGTTGACGATATAACAGTTATAGGGATAAGGATATAATTGTCTTGCGGTCTTGCGGTCTTGCAGTCTTGCAGTCTCTTTTTCTCGCCCTCTCACCCTCCCGCCCTCTCACCCTCCCGTCCTCCCGTCCTCTGTTTTCAAAAAGCCATTTATTTTTCATTATCTTTAAATCCAAATCTGATCACATATGAATATAAAATTCCTAGGCGCTGCCCGTGAAGTAACCGGCAGCAAGCATTTGATTACTACCGATTCAAATAAACGAATACTCCTTGATTGTGGAATGTTCCAGGGCAAAGGTCTGGAGACTGACGGTATGAACAGGGAGCTCGGTTTTGAGCCGGAATCAATTGATCATATAATCCTTACTCATGCCCATATCGATCATGCCGGACTGATCCCATATATGTACAAGCGTGGATTCAGAGGCTCGGTGGTATGCACAAACGCTACCCGCGACCTGTGTGCCATAATGCTTGCCGACTCCGGATTCATACAGGAGCATGATACGTTTACATTCAACAAGAGGAGGGCAAAGAAAGGACTTCCGCTGGTTACTCCAATCTATACACAGCAGGATGCTGTTGCCTGTATGAATCAGTTTATCGGAGTACCCTATGATATGAATTTCAGGATACATGATAATATCAAGGTAAGGTTTACCAGCACCGGCCATATGCTTGGCAGCGGAGTTGCCAACATTCAGATCATCGAAAAAGGTCAGATAAAAAGAATAGCCTATACCGGAGATATAGGAAGACCTGTCGACGCAATACTCGCCCCTCCTGTAGCATTTCCACAGTCAGATATTCTGATCACAGAATCTACTTATGGCGACAGGCTTCATAACAACAATGAAGAAGCTGAAAAAGAACTGCTCAGCGTGCTTGTGGAAACCTGTCTTCATAAAAGAGGAAAGCTCATCATCCCTGCATTCAGTGTTGGCCGTACACAGGAGATTGTATATGCCCTCAATAAATTTTTCAACGAAGGGAAGCTTCCCCGGGTAGATATTTTTGTAGATAGTCCGCTGGCGGTAAATGCTACCTCAGTCTTTCGTGTCCATACTGAATGTTTTAATGAAGAATTCCAGCATTTGCTCCAGTCTGATGAAGATCCTTTCGGTTTTAAAAACCTTATTTATATAACCAAAGTGGAAGACTCCAAGAGGCTGAACGACCACAAGGAACCATGCGTGATCATTTCTGCATCGGGCATGATGGAAGCAGGACGTGTAAAGCATCATCTGGCAAATAATATTTCTGATCCAAAAAATACGATACTTGCAGTGGGCTATTGTTCTCCTGCGACACTTGGAGCGAGGATACTCAGCGGAGTGCCTGAAGTATCTATATTCGGCACAATATATCCAGTAAAGGCAGATATAAGGAAGATAGAATCTTTCTCCGGTCATGCAGATTACAGGGAGATGATACAATTCCTCAGTTGCCAGGAAAAGAGCGCTATCGAAAAATCATTCATTGTTCATGGTGAATATGAAACCCAGAAAAAATATATTTCCGAGCTTCAGAAAGAGGGATACAAAAACATTGAGATACCGGCGAAGGGGCAGGAGTACAGTATCTTATAGTGATTAGTGATTGGTGATTAGTGATTAGTTTAAGATGAATGAGGTCATTGCGAGGAGTCCCGCATTCGCGGGATGACGAAGCAATCTTCCGGAATGATCACTTAATCAAATATTGTCTCAATTCCTTCCTTATCTCTTTGTAATCTGGAACAAGTTCGGTGAGCAATCCGTAAAATTCTTTGCCATGATTATGATGCTTCAGATGACACAATTCATGAATGATTACATATTGTGCGAATTTTGGATCAAGCTTTATAAGTTCACTGCTGATAGTAATCCTGCTTTTTATGGTACAGCTTCCCCACCTGCTCTTTAAGGGTTTTACAAACAACCCTGCCGGAAAAAACCTTCTCTCTTTAAACCTGCCAAGTATCTCGTTGAACATTATAGTCAGGTATTCCTGAGCCTTCTGCAAGTAGAATTTGTCAATCAATGCCTTGATCCTCATCGTATTCATGGTGTCGCTGACATTGATATAGAGATAACCGTCGTTGATGCTGGCATTATCTTTCACAGATTCTGCGATCTTAAGCTTGTGTTCCTTGCCCAGAAACATGTGAAATTCTCCTTCAGTATATTTCTTCCCATGGTTCAGCCTTGTGAGCACGGAATATTTTTCAAGATGCTTTTTTATCCAACCCGATTTCTCCTGCACAAACTTCTCGATAGACCTCAATGATGTCCTGTAAGGAACCCTCACCACGACACCCTTGTCAGGACTTACTATCAATGTTATCGATCGCCTTCTGGTATATATTACATTATATTTGATATCTGCCGACACTTTTATTAGTTGCTGGTTAATGGTTACTGGTTGCCTTTGCGCCTCTGTTCCGTTGTGCCAATTCTTAAAATTTCTCTTATAAACTGTTAAATATTTTATAAAACCATTTTTTTATCGATTTGATGGGAATAAACTCTATATTTTTGCTGTCAATAGAGTAAAAGTTGAAATAATTGTATTTTAAGTAAAATATAAAATTGCCCATATCGATTCAAAAAATATTACAGACATTCTTTGCATAGGTTAGTTAGGTTAGTTAGGTTGATTCTAAGATCATGTGGGTTAATAAAGCGGGTGGCAGTCTGTAAGCCGCCCGCTTTCTTATTATCCTTCTGACAATATAATTACGGTGATCTCCGGCGGCATCCAGATCCTGAACGGAATTGAAAGGACTCCCAGTCCGCGGTTTACATACAGGTACTGATCGCCATCAGAAAAAAGTCCGTTCCACTCCGGGTAAAAATATTTTGAAGGACTCCATCTGAAGTTTTTTGTTATTATACCTATTTGCATTCCATGGGTGTGGCCTGCAAATGAGAGCTTTATATCAGTTTTATCGGTTACGTCCTCTTTCCACTGATTTGGATCATGTATCAGCAGTATCTGAAAATCAGCCGTGTCGCTGCCTGCTATTGCCGGTCTTATGTCGGTGTGAACGATCCCCGGATATCGGCCACTTGTCCTCACACCGATGAAGGAGACCTTTACACCCCTGATATCCATAATGATATGCTCATTATCAAGCAACCGGTAGCCGGACGCGGCTATCAGTTCCTTCATCTTCATTACATTTGAATCTCTGTCAGTTTCTGAGGAATTCGGGAAATATGTTCCCATATCGTGATTACCCAATATTGTCAGATTACCGTACCTGCTTTTTGATTTTGAAAGAATAGTATCGCACCGGTCAAACTCCCTCCATCCATAGCTGATGAAATCACCGGTATTTATGATCAGGTCCGGTTTATAGCTGTTGACCCTGTCAATTACTTTTTCCAGCTGTCTGTCATGGTGGTTAAAGCTTGCCAGATGCATATCGGAAAGTTGAACAATTTTGAGTCCCTCAAGCCTGGGATCCAGCCCTTTTATCTTAACAGTGACTTCTTCAGTCTTAAAGTTGAACCTTCCGAAGAGAGTGCTTAAAGCAATAACCGTAAAGATCAAAGCCGAGATTACTAAACCCGTTTCAGTCAAACCTCTGGAATGGCCTTTTTTCTTAAGCCTGAATAGCCTTCCTGTGTTATGAAGAAGAATGACAATGAACCTTGGGATAATAACTGCGAAGATCATTCCGGTAAGGTTCATGCGAATACGGATATTTTCAGGTGTATCAAAATAACCCTCATAAGTAGTAGCCTTGATGAAAAGGATCCAGAGCCAGATACTAAGCACACTATTAATAATAAAACTGACAAAAAACTTTGCTTTTGATGTATAGAAATAATGCTCCATCAGGACCAGGAAGGTCAGCAGCTCAAGGACAATGAGTACTACCAGGAGGATTATCATTATTGATTGTTTGGATTCAAAAATACTCAATTAAAATTAATGGGAATATTTCTACATTGCTGAGATTAATGTAAGACTAATGACAAAGGTGAATTTCTATGATACTGATTTTGTCCCTGAAGGCAAACTTACTTACTCCGTGATCGCAGCAAAATTTAAGGGCGAATGGATATTGGTCAGGCACCGTGACCGAACGACCTGGGAGATACCGGGCGGACATATTGAAAAAGGTGAGACTCCTTTTGAGGCGGCAGGAAGAGAGCTTGCAGAAGAGACGGGTTCGACAGAGTTTGACCTCAGGTGTGTCGCGACTTACTCGGTGGAAAAGGATGGTAGAACAGGCTTTGGCCGCCTCTTTGTGGCAGAAGTGGATAGTATCGGAAAAATTCCGGATGTTTCTGAAATAGCTGAAGTGCAATTTTCGGATCATCTGCCTGAAAACCTCACATACCCGGATATCCAGCCTTACCTGTTTGCAAAAGCTCTCGAATTTATCAGTAAAAATAATTGACAGAAAACTCTCTGTAACCTTTTTTGCATATGGCCGCTGAGCCACTGCGCCGCTGCACCTCTGCGCCCTTTGTCCGCCGAAGCTTTAGCGAAGGCGGGGTGCGCCTCTGCGCCTCTGTACCCTTATATATATTCAAATGTCACGTTCTTAAGCCATTTCTCCTCAAGCAGCCGGGCTATTCGTTTTACAACCGTACGTCGTATCTCAAGCTCGACAGGCAGGTTGGGATCTTGGTGGGCAATATTTATCCTGGTGCCTATTATAAAGTGTATCTCATCACTTTCCATTAGCATCTTCACTATTTTATCGGCGGGACCTTTTTCAAGACGCACACTATTATTATATGTCTTGAGAATCTCATTTACTTTTTGAAGGGTCAGTATTCCCTCAGTGACCAGGTCGATGCCTTCCAGGAAACTTTCAGGCGGCAGCTCAGGGTCTTCAAAGATCAGTTCATCAACGATAGTCCTGTTCAGCTCCCTTGCTATAATATCTGCTGTTGTCCCTCCGCAGAGGATAACCTTTCCTGCGAAATTTTTGACTTTTTCAGAAAGCTCCTTATCCTTCTCCTTATCAAATGGAGGACCTGTGCAGATTATAAGTTTCCGGGGATCGCGGAAATAGAGTATTGCACAGCTTATGTCATCTCTGGCTTTGTAGGCGTCATTCTTATGAGCCATGGTTACGATCTTACCGGCAAGCGTTGATGCCGATATTGATTGTTCGCCCGAGACAAGCGTTGAAGCGTAGACGGCGACATTGTCTCTTTCCCAGCCAAAGGGATAGACTTCCCCTCCCATTCCGCTCTGTGCCACGCCGTCGGAGCAGAATATTATTCTGTCTTCTTTTTCAGGCATGAAGGTGGAGGTCCTGAGTACCTGACCGGAATGCTTACCTTTTTCCAGGATCGTGAAAGTTGAATAGGCAATTTTCCTTTCGCTGCACACGGGAAGAGTATTCATTATTATCTCTGCAATGCGGTCGATCTCCTTATGCTCCCTGGTAAAATTAAGAGCCATGGTGGCAGTAAGTGTTGCAAGAATATTTGCTTTCACTCCGTGTCCCATGCCATCGGAAAGAACAGCAATAACCCTGTCCTCTTCCTTAATATACTTATTAAGAAAGACATCGCCGCAAATCCTTTCCCCGTCGTGATTCTTCTGCTGGCTGTTGACCTCTATATAGAAATCTTTTTTCAAACCGGATATCAGAGTTTTTTGTTCTGGTTGCTTCTTTTCCTGTACGATTCGATGATTGAATTGAGCATCTGTTCAGTCTCTGCTGCTCCCTCGCCCAGCAGGAATCCTATCTTCTGGACCATCTCCAGGTTCTTGTCGATAACTTCACTCACCCTGCTGGTTACCTCTTCACCTTGAACTTCAGGTGAATAAAGGTCGCGGATAACGGCTCCGCACATCTTGTTCTTCTTGATCGGGAAAATAGAAATGTTGAGCATTTTGTCCTCAAAATGGATATCCTTGCTCACAACAGGTTCATTTTCCTTTATTACAAAGGTGAACATATTGTAAACATTGAAGGGTATGAGAGTTTTCAGGTCTGCTCCTGCCAATCCGGGTATTACTTCGGAGATTGCTCTGGCATCCTCGCCGATTATATTTATGAAGCTGTGGTTTGAATGAAGTATTTTCAGATAATTGTCAACGATCACAACACCCGTTGGCAGCTTGTCAAGCATATTGTTCAGCATGTCGGATGCGCTCTGTGCCATATCCTTTTCCCGCAGAGCAACTTCCTCGGATTCCTTAAGAGCTTTCTTTGTTTCAGCCAGCTTTCTGTTTGTTTGTCTTAATGTTTCGATATATTCCTGCTTGTTGCGCAGGTTGAAAGTATGGCACATCTCAGGAACTGCCAGCCCTTTTGCCACAGTTGAAGCAAATTCGCGGCACGACATATAACCGCATGCCCCGCAATTGAGCTCTTCCTCAGGACTGTTTTTCCCGACTATTTTAAGCACTTCATTTACAGCTTCTTCAGGTGGTTCCGGGATACGTTGGTCGTTGGGGCTGAAGTTTCTTGAGAAGTCGAGTTTAAGCCATTTATCCATATCTTTTTGCCAGAGCTCTTTGTCGAGGGTCCCGATTCTCTTTTCAGCATAACGACTCACCAGGGCTCTTCTCCTGAACTTCTCCTTATGATACTCCATGCCGGGTCCGAGCAGACATCCATGACAGAAGAAAAGGTTGAAATGATGGTTTATGGTATCTGTGAATTTGTCAAAATCATGTATTGCTTCAAGTATATCTTCTTTACCGGATGCCGTTATTACCCTGCTTGAAACCATATCTCTCTTTATGCCGCCTGCCTGAATTATGCCGGCAGGTACAGGATAAAGAGCACCCCAGTATCCGTATGGAGGGTCAAATTCAGACATTTTCACCAGCCTCTCCTGTATTTTAAACTCATCAAAGAGCTGGCGCAGCTCTATGAATGTAAGCACCCCGTCGATCAGTTTACCTGAATCGTAGATGAGGGCCTCATCTTTAGCATCAATGCAGGGACCGATCTGGATGGTTGCGACATCTTCTCCATATAATTTCTTGACAACCATGGCAGTAGCAATCATCGGCGAGACCAGCGGAGCAAGGTTGGGAGTCATCTCGGGATGAAATTTTTCAATCAGCTTGACTATTGCAGGGCAATTGGCTGTCAGATAATATTTACCTTCAGATGTACTGAAGAGGTCGGAATATTTTGCAGCTATGAGATCAACGCCAAAGGAGACTTCATGCACATAATCAAATCCCAGCTGGCGTATCATGGCTACAAATTTTCGATAGTCGGTAATGTCGTCAAATTCTGATGCTATGGAAGGCTCAATCAGGGCAGCAACTTTCTTGCCCGACGAAAGAAGCTTTCTGACATCCTCCCTTGAATCGCGGAACTCAATAGCCCCGGGGGAGCAGGAGACATAACAGAGTCCGCATCCGATGCATCTTTCACTGAGAATTGTGGGATGCTCCTTCTGAGGCCTCACTTCGATGGCGTTTACAGGGCAAACCCTTACACAGGAATATGAGTTCCTGCATCTGGCGTCGTCGATTCGAAGAATAGGATTAGTGTTTTTCTTGCTCATTCCTTCTCCTTCCTGTTATTTATATTTTGACAATTCCTTTTCAAGTATCCCTTCTATCCTGGTTATAGTAACACCTTCGATGATCTCATCATTTATCCACAGGTTAGGGCCGTTGCTGCAATGACCCATACACCTGGCCCCTTTAAATACGATCTTGTCTTCAAGATGATTCCTCTTCAGGTAATCCCTGATAAAAATGACTACATCCTTGTTGCCTCTTGAAAAACAAGAACTTCCCAGACATATATGCATTTCTGTTCCCTGTGACATTTTTTATTGTTTTTAAAAAAACAACAACACAAATTTAGTAATTATTTCATTGGGTTTGAATTGTCGCCGATATCTAAAAATCATGAAATTAGATAAATAAATGTACTAAAGTGAAGGACAATTACATTTCAGTAATTTTAATCCTTGATTTTAATTTATCGAGTAAGATATTGTATATCAATGCAATGATTGTTAAATAATTATAATTTCGCTTTGTAGTTTTAATTGTTAATAAATAAACAATGTTATTTTTATACAAAGATTTACGGTCTGGCTACATTTTACGATCAGTTTAAGTTTATCCCTTCAGGAAAAGTTCGTATTAAAATCTGTAACGGCACTTCCTGTTTCTTAAATGGGTCGCAGGCTGTTATAGACAAGTTTAAGGAAGAAACTGGTCTGGCTTCAGGCCAAACCAGCCGGGATGGTAATTTTAGCTATGAGATCATCACTTGCATGGGTGGCTGCAATAATGGTCCGGTGATCATCATAAACAGCGAATATAATACCATGGTAAAGCCTGAGCATCTTCCTGAGCTCATAAAGAAGCTCAGGTTTATTATTGAGAACGACTAGATGGAAGACCTTAGGAAATTTCTGACAGACAAGGTTCTGCTGTTCGAATCAGATACTCTGCCACCCGAGACTGAAAAAGTACTTGGGAGGCTAAGGCGTGAAAAGTCTGATAATGCTGTCATTTCCATCTCTTCAGGCACCGCCGGTATAATTGCCGGTTCTGAAAAAACCTGTTCCGCAATTAAAGCATATATTGATGAAAATGAACCAGCGACAGAATTTGTGAAAGTAGGATGCGCCGCTCCTTTAAACTTTGAGCCATTCGTCTGTATCCAGCTTCCGGGCAAGAATAAGCTGTTTTTCAGGAATATCACAGAGGAAAAGGTTGAACCTCTTCTGAATGGAATTTTTCACAACGACATTAACAAGGATGATCTTGCAGGCCAGCGCGGGACTAAAGGATTTGAACTGTGGCCGGGAATACCTTTCATTGACGAGCTTCCGTTTTTTGCCCATCAGAAAAGAATAGTGCTGAACAACTGCGGCTGTTATGATCCTGAAAGCATTGATGAATATATTGCCCGCGGAGGTTACAGGGCATACGTTAAGGCTATCAGGCACTATACGTATGAAGAAGTTTGCAACATAATTGAAAACAGCGGACTCAGGGGTCGCAGCGGTGGCGGATATATTACCGGGCTCAAATGGAAACAGGCTCTCAATACCTCTTCAGCATCGCGTTATCTTGTATGCAATGCCAAAGAAAGTGATCCTGGTGCTTTTACCGACAGAACCATACTTGAAAGCGATCCCCACAGGCTTGTAGAGGGAATTGCTATCGCATCATATGCTATAGGAGCCTCAAATGCGATAGTGTTCTTCAGGAAAGAATCGGAACATGCATTAAGAAGGCTTCAGAAAGCTATAGAATATGCCAGGGAGTATGGTCTTTTAGGACATAATATTTTTTCGAGCGGATATAATCTCGACATTGTAATTAGGAAGGAACCCGGGGCTTTTGTGTGTGGTGAAGAGACAGCCCTGATAAGCACTCTCGAAGGAAAACGCGGGATGCCGCAGCTTAAACCGCCCTTTCCCACAACATCAGGATTGTTTGGAAAACCAACGGTAATAAACAATGTTGAGACACTGATGAATGTCCCGCTGATAATGCAAAACGGTCCTGAGTGGTTCCGGACAATGGGAACAGAGAAAAGTCCGGGAACAAAGGTTTTTGCTGTCGCAGGCAAAGGCCGTCTCTCCGGTGTTGTGGAAGTTGAGATGGGAACCACGGTAAAATCAATAATTGAAGATATTGCCGACGGAATTAAGGACGGGAAGGAGCTGAAAGCTGTTCAGCTTGGAGGAGCTGCTGGTTCCTTCATCACTTCAGAAAGTCTGGAAATGCCTGTGGATTATGATATTATGAAGGAGAAAGGCATTGTGATGGGTGCCGGCGGTTTTATAATAATAGACGAAAATACTTGTATCGTCGACCTGGTAAGACACTATATGGAGTTCATCAGGAATGAGAGCTGCGGAAAATGCATCCCATGCCGTGAAGGAACGGGACGCATGCTCGAGATCCTCGACAGCGTCATCAGGAAACCAATCAGCGAGGACTCAGGGACAACTCTTGAGAGATTCAAGGGTGTCATGCAGCTTGAGACAATAGCTTCGGTGATGAAGGATACATCATTATGCGGATTGGGACAGACAGCGCCAAATCCTTTCCTCAGTGCCCTCGGCAATTTCAGGGAAGAATTCGAGGAGCATATTTTCGACCGTAAATGCAGAGCAAATGTTTGCAGAGGACTTAGAACGTTCTCTATTGATGTCGACAAATGTACAGGTTGTACTGCCTGCGCATCCAAATGCCCGGTGAATGCGATCTACGGGACAAGGCTTCAACCTTTCTTTATCGTAGAGGAGAAATGCACAGGATGTGGTATATGCTTCGATATTTGTAAGTTCAGCTCAATTAAGGTAAGATAGGCGTTATGCTTTTTACGATACAGGTAAATAATAAAAAGATAAAGGCTGAAAAGGGAGAAACGATCCTTTCGGCGCTTAACCGCAACGGCATAATTATCCCCACACTCTGCCGGATGAAGGAATTCACTCCCACAGGCGCCTGCAGGATGTGCGTTGTTGAGGTTGAAGGCCGTGAAAGACTGGTTACAGCATGTTCCCAACCTGTTGAAGAGTGGATGAAGATAAAGACCCATTCACCCCGCGTCATTACGGCAAGGAAAACCATTGTCGAGCTTCTCCTGTCGAATCACCCTGACGATTGCCTTTACTGCGATAAGAACCTGAAATGCGAATTGCAGCGCTTGTCAGAAGAGCTTAATATCAGGGAGAGACGGATCCGTGCAAAAAAAATTCGTCCCAGACTTGATCAGTCAAGTCCGGCAATTGTAAGGGAACTTTCAAAATGCATACTTTGTGGAAGATGCGTAAGGGTATGCGAAGAGATAATCACGTCAACCTCTCTGGACTTCATTAACAAGGGAAGCCAGATACACGTAGGTCCAGCAATGGATCGCGATTTTAACTTCTCGAGCTGTATCCACTGCGGTCAGTGCGTGCTGGTCTGTCCGACAGGTGCGCTTCATGAAAAACACAATATAAATGAGGTGCAGGATTACCTCAACAATCATGAATTACTGAAGGTTATACAATATACACCTCTTGTAGCTTCAAGCCTGGCCGAAGAGCTTGGAATAAGATATAATAAGGAATTCGACAGGGTACTTAACTCCATATTGCGTAAGATAGGCTTCGAAAAAGTTTTTACCACAGGCACCGGTACGGATATCTGTATCACCGAAATCGCCAATCAGTTAAAAGAAAAAATTGATAAAAAAGAAGATACCCCGCTTTATATTTCAGCATGCCCCGCATGGGTTAAATATGCTGAACAGTTCATGCCTGAGATCCTCCCTCAGTTTTCAACGGTGAAATCACCTCAGCAGATAACCGGAATTCTTATAAAGACACTGGTGGCAGAGCAGGCAGGAGTAAAACCTGAAAAGATCTACTCTGTATCTGCTACCCCCTGCATGGCAATGAAATTTGAGGCAAGAAGGGATGGTATGATGCGCAAGGGTATCAGCGATGTTGATTCTGTAATGACAGTCAGGGAACTGGCAAGACTCATCAGGCTTTACGGCATCGATGTTTCGAACATTGAACCGGAACCTGTTGACGAGCCGATTTCCGGATTAACATCTGCAGCTGCCCTGGCAGAAGTGTCCGGCGGAATGGCTGAGGCAGTTATAAGATTGCTCTTTTTCATGATTTATAATAAGGAAGCTGACAGGCAGTTATTCAAAAAGCTCCGTTCAGGCGGATCATTCAGGGAAGCATCTATCAAATTCGACGATGCAGTTGTTAACATTGCAGTCGTCGACGGACTGACGGGTCTTGACAAACTCAGGAGTTCACAGGCAGCCGGGAAGAAATATGATCTTGTTGAAGTGATGACCTGCCCCGGAGGATGTGTCAATGGTGCAGGACTTCCATTCAGTGCTTTGAAGGATGAAAAGAAAAGCAGGGCGAAGATGATCTACCACACTGATGAAACGGACGCACTTAACCTGCCCTGTAAATCGCCGGTTTTAATGAACCTTTATGATAAGCTTATAAAAGAGAATAGTGAGATATCTGATAAAAAGATATTTTATACTCATTTTGAGAAACGTAATGTTTTATTATGATGGTACTCAGTACCGGGTACTTGTAACTGGGTTGTCCAGAACAAGCACCTGGCACCAAGCACCCAGGAACTATGTTAGTTTACACCATTAAAGAACTTTGCCGTACATGTTACACTTGTGTCAGGGAGTGCCCTGCCAAAGCAATCCGTATTGTTGGCGGCCAGGCAGAGGTAATTGTGGAGCGGTGCATCGCATGCGGGAATTGCACTAAAGTATGCAGCCAGGGTGCAAAAGTATTTCTGAACACCACCGACAGGGTCCTGAAGCTCCTGGCCGATGGACAGAAGGTTGCTGCTCTGATAGCTCCAAGCTTTCCGGCGGAATTCCCGGATATCCCTGATCACATGACTTTTATCGGTATGATCAGATCCATTGGATTTGAATATGTTACAGAAGTTTCGTTCGGAGCTGACCTCGTTGCCGACAGGTATAAGGAACTTGTTAATGAAACTGATGAGTATTATATAACTTCCGATTGTCCTTCAATAGTAAATTATATCAAGCTCTATCACCCGGCTCTTACCGACAGACTGGCTCCGGTCGTATCGCCTATGGTTGCCATGGGCAGGGTGGTACATCAGAAATATGGAAGCGATTCCAAGATTGTCTTCATAGGTCCATGTGTTGCAAAGAAAGCCGAGAGCACTGAGATTGACGAAGCGATAACATTCACAGAGCTGAGGGATTTATTTGAACAGCTTGGCATATCTCCTTCAAACAGTTCCCCATCCGATTTTGATCCGCCGGTCGGAGGACGTGGTGCTATCTTCCCCGTAACGCGGGGATTGCTTCAGACAGCAAGCATAAATGACGATGCTATAACCGGTAATATCATTGCCGCCGAAGGAAGAATTGGTTTCCAGGAAGCATTGAAAGAGTTTGAGGCAGGACTTATTAAGAATCAGCATGTTGAGCTCCTTTGCTGTGAGGGATGCATAATGGGACCAGGATTGTCAAAGAACGGAAAACAATATAACAGGAGAGCACTGGTGAGTTCCTACGCTTTTACAAAGATGCAGGAATTGAATCATGAAACATGGAAAGCCTCATTCCATGAGTATTTTAACCTCGATTTATCTGTCAGACATAAGGCTGAAGATCAGAGAATTGACCATCCTGATGAAAAGGAGGTCACCGATGTTCTTATTTCAATGGGGAAAAAGACCAAGAAGGACCAGCTTGACTGTGGTGCTTGCGGTTATGAGAGCTGCGTTGAACATGCAATTGCTATAAAGAGGGGATTGGCAGAAGTGGAAATGTGTCTTCCCTATACTATAGAAAAGCTTCACAGGTCGGTCAAGGACCTTGCACTTTCAAACGAGAAGCTGAGTTCCATGAAACAGGCGCTTAAGCAATCGGAGAAGCTTGCTCACATGGGTCAGCTCTCTGCAGGTATAGCCCATGAGCTGAACAATCCTCTGGGGGTAGTGATTATGTACAGCAATATTCTGCTCGACGAATGCAAGCCTGATGATCCCGTTAGGGAAGACCTTAAACTGGTAGTAGAACAGGCCGGACGCTGCAAAAAAATTGTTGCAGGACTCCTGAACTTCGCCAGGAAAAATCAGGTCAACCATCAGCGGGTTAACCTCAATGAGTTTGTGGGTCACAGTCTCGAAAGC
>JAPLDY010000035.1 GCA_026391595.1 Bacteroidia bacterium | reverse complement strand
TTCACTTCAAGTGAATTCTCTTTAAGATACAGCCTGTTGAGATCGGTGATCTCCAGTTCTCCCCGAGCCGATGGCTTGAGCGATTTTGCTTTCTTTACAACACTATTATCATAAAAATAGAGTCCGGTAACTGCATAGTTTGATCTTGGCTTTGATGGTTTCTCTTCTATGGAAACAGCTTTACGGTCTTTATCAAACTCAACTACTCCATAGCGTTCGGGATCGGTTACATAATAGCCAAAAACGCATGCCCCCTTTTTAAGCCTGGCTGTTTGAAGAAGCGCATCTCCAAAACCATGACCATAGAATATATTGTCACCCAGGATCATACATACCGGATCTTTGCCAATGAATTTATCTCCAAGGATGAATGCCTGGGCAAGTCCATCGGGAGAAGGCTGTTCGATATAGCTGAATTTCAATCCGAGAGATTTGCCTGTTCCGAGCAGGTCGCGGAATCCGGGAAGGTCGCGCGGAGTTGAGATAACAAGAATATCGCGGATACCTGCCAGCATCAGCACCGACAATGGATAATAGATCATCGGTTTGTCATATACAGGCAGCATCTGCTTCGATATAGCATGTGTGATAGGGTAAAGCCTTGTGCCAGAACCCCCTGCTAAGATTATACCTTTCATAAGATCATAATAATTATTGAATTCGATTAATATCTTAGAGGCATCAGGCGTCAGGCAACAGGAGATCCATTCTTCCTGACGCCCGTCGCCTATCTTCTTCCTATCCCGAAGTACTTGAATCCCATCTTCCTGATCTCATCAGGGTTATAAATATTGCGGCCGTCGAAGATCACTTTTCCTTTCATAAGTTCTGTCATTTTCCTGAAGTCAGGGAGATGGAATTCCGACCACTCGGTCATGAGCACCATGGCATCCGTTCCCTTCAATGCTTCATAGGGATCACCGGCAAAAAAGATCTTTTTCCCAAACAATTTTTTAGCTTCACCCATTGCGGCCGGGTCGTATGCCCTAATCCTTGCCCCCTCTTTTAGAAGCCTGCCGATCAGAAATAGGGAGGAAGATTCTCTTATATCGTCAGTTTTTGGCTTGAATGATAATCCCCAGATACCTATAGTTCTGTTTTTAAAGTTGTTCCTGAAAAGTTTCACCATCTTGTTGAAAATGACGTTCTTCTGGTAGTCATTAGCTTTCTCGACAGCCTTTATCACATTGAGCTCATAGCCGTTGTCGTGTGCTGTTTTTATGATAGCCTTTACATCCTTTGGAAAGCATGAACCCCCGTAACCGGTGCCGGGATACAGGAATTTACTGCCTATTCTGGAATCACTTCCTATCCCTTTTCTTACATTATTGATGTCGGCACCGAGAAGATCGCACAGGTTGGCAATCTCGTTGATAAAGCTGATGCGTGTTGCCAGCATTGCATTAGCGGCATATTTGGTAATCTCAGCTGAGGCTATATCCATGAAGAGAATTGGATGATTGTTGAGTACGAAAGGCATATAGAGCTTTTTCATGATCTCTGCGCTCTTGTCATTATCGACACCAATAACAATCCTTTCCGGTTTCAGGAAATCATCAACAGCAGCGCCCTCTTTAAGGAATTCCGGATTTGAGGCCACATCGAAAGTGACCTTTGATCTACGCTTAAGAAGCTCACTGCTTATTGCTTTTCTTATCTTTTCCGATGTGCCGACAGGAACGGTGCTTTTTGTAACTACGACAGTATATGTTTTTATTACTGAACCAATTTCACCTGCCACAGCAATGACATGCCGCAGGTCGGCTCTTCCGTCTTCACCGGGAGGAGTACCAACAGCTATAAATATCACTTCAGCTTCGTCAATTCCTTTTTTCAGATCTGAGGAGAAGAAGAGCCTTTTCTTATTCATATTTCTCCTCATCATATCCTCGAGACCCGGTTCATAAATGGGAACTGTTCCCTCATTAAGCTGTTTGATCTTGCTTAAATCCTTGTCAATGCATGTCACTGTAACACCGCTTTCAGCAAAGCATGTTCCTGTAACAAGTCCAACATAACCTGTTCCCACAACAGTAATTTTCATAGGGGCAATTTATGGTTTTAGTTTGTGTAATATGCAAAGATAATAGAAGATGCGAATTTCCGAAATGAGGAAAAAGGCTTCAGGCGTCGGGCGTCAGGCTTCAGGCTTTTTCCCTGACGCCTGACGCCTGATGCCCGCAGCCTTTTAAGAATATGAAAATCTTTCATTTATTGCAATATTTCAAAATAATAATTCTATCTTTGCAGACCATTTTTTCAATATAATGTCTAACTTATTAATTATTAGTTCGTTTAAAGATTATGACTGAAAGCAAAAAGAAAACAACCAAGAAAGAGGTTGTTGTAAAGGAAGAAGAAGGCGTAAAGCCTGTAAAAAAAGCGAGAATTGTTAAAGAGACAAAAGAAAAGCTTATTGAGGAAGCACTTGAAGAAGTAATACTTCCCGAAGAAGAGACTGAAGTAAAAGCCAAGGCACCGATAATGGCTGAAGAAGCTGTAGAAGTTGCTGAGGTTGCAGAAGAACCAAAGGCTGAAGAAAAGAAGCCGAAAAAATCAAAGAAAGAAGAAGCAGTAGCTGAAAGCACAGCATCGAATGAAGAATTTGACTGGGACAGCTATGAAAGTGAAGAGCTGAAGAGCACGCCGAAGTACAAAGATTACGAAGCCATGTACGATGAGACTCTCTCCACAGTTGCTGTGGATGAGGTTGTACAGGGTACTGTTATCCAGATGACTTCCCGCGAAGTTGTTATCAACATTGGTTATAAATCGGAAGGTGTGGTGAGCCTTAATGAATTCCGTTATAACCCAAATCTCAAGGTAGGTGATACAGTTGAGGTATATGTTGAAAGCCAGGAAGACAAGAAGGGTCAGCTTCTCCTTTCACACAAGAAGGCACGCGCAATCAATTCATGGGACAGGGTAAATGCATCTCTTGAGAAAGATGAGATCATAACCGGTTATATCAAGTGCCGTACCAAAGGCGGTATGATCGTTGATGTATTCGGCATTGAAGCCTTCCTTCCCGGTTCACAGATAGACGTCAAGCCTATACGTGACTATGACGTGTTTGTCGGCAAGACAATGGAGTTCAAGGTTGTTAAGATCAATCAGGAATTCAAGAACGTCGTTGTTTCCCACAAAGCTCTTATAGAAGCTGAACTTGAACAGCAGAAGAAAGAGATCATTGCAAAACTCGAAAAAGGACAGGTTCTTGAGGGAACCGTTAAGAATATCACATCTTATGGTGTGTTCATTGATCTCGGAGGCGTTGACGGACTGATTCATATCACTGACCTGTCATGGGGCAGGGTCAATCACCCTGAAGAGATCGTCAAACTCGACCAGAAACTCAATGTTGTTATCCTCGATTTCGATGACGACAAGAAGAGGATCGCTCTCGGCCTGAAACAGCTTACTCCTCATCCATGGGATTCTGTTGATCCTGACATGAAGATAGGCGATAAGGTCAAAGGCAGAGTGGTAGTTATGGCAGACTACGGTGCATTTGTTGAAATAGCTGCCGGTGTTGAAGGTCTGATTCACGTTTCCGAAATGTCGTGGTCACAGCACCTGCGAAGCGCACAGGAATTCATGAAAGTAAGTGATGAAGTTGAGGCAGTGATACTTACACTCGACAGGACCGAAAGAAAAATGTCGCTTGGTATCAAGCAGCTCAAACCGGATCCCTGGCAGAATATTGACGATAAATATACAGTCGGGTCCAAACATATGGCAAAAGTCCGGAATTTCACCAACTTCGGTGTCTTTGTTGAGATTGAAGAAGGAGTGGACGGATTGATACATATTTCTGACCTCTCATGGACGAAAAAGATCAAGCACCCTGCTGAATTCACGGCAATCGACGCTGAAATCGAAGTAGTTGTTCTTGAGATCGATAAGGAAAACAGAAGGCTCAGCTTAGGACATAAGCAGCTTGAAGAGAATCCTTGGGATGTATTCGAAGGCCTCTTTACTGTTGATTCAGTTCATGAGGGTACCGTGATGGAAGTATTCGACAAGGGTGCAGTAGTTGCTCTTCCATATGGTGTTGAAGGATTTGCAACTCCGAAACATCTTGTCAGGGAAGACGGTACTATGGCAAAAGTTGATGAAAAACTGATGTTCAAGGTCATTGAATTCAACAAATCAGCGAAAAAAATCATAGTTTCACACAGCAGGACTTTTGAAGATGAGAAGAAAGCTGCTGAGGCTCCTGCAAAGAAAGCAGAAGGCGAAACACCAAAGAAATCAGCGAGAAAGACCAAACCGAATCTCGAGAAAACTACCCTTGGTGATATCACCCAGCTGGCAGCTCTGAAAGAAGAAATGGAAGAAAAAGAGAATAAAGCTTCCAAGAAATAGAAATAATTATTAAATTAGGGCTATCAAATTTTATTACTATGGATTTCAATATTGAAAGCCGGAATAACAGCACAGTAATTCAGATCCAGTCGGAAAAGCTTGATACACATATAGCTCCTGCTCTGAAATCTGAACTCGTGCTGGTTTCAGGTAAGGGTGAGAAAAATATCATCCTTGACCTTGAAAAATGTCAGTACTGCGACTCGTCAGGTCTGAGTGCTATCCTGGTAGCCAACAGATTATGCAAAAATGCCGGTGGTACTTTTGTTCTTTGCGGACTAAATGAAGCAGTTGAACGACTTATCACCATTTCTCAGCTGGATACTGTCCTGACAATAACAGGTACAGTGGCTGATGCAGAAAAAATGATATCCTGATTTAGTCAGCGATGCAGGATGCCGATGAAATTAACAATACTTGGCAGTAGTTCTGCATTGCCAACATCAGAAAGATTTCCTTCCGCTCATGTGCTCAATGCACATGAGCGGTTGTATTTAATAGACTGCGGAGAGGGCACACAGATGCAGCTGCGTAAGAATAAAATCCGATTCGGCAAGATCAACCATATATTCATCAGCCATCTCCATGGCGACCATCTTTTCGGCCTATACGGCCTTCTATCAACTTTTAGCCTGATGGGCAGGGCAACACCCCTCCATCTCTATGCACCAGAAAACTACCATGATATCCTGTTCTCGCACCTGAGCGACTTCGATATTCACCTTAATTACGAACTGGATTTCATTCCTCTTTCCGGAAAAGATCAGATAATTATACTGGACGACAAATATCTGACTGTCACATCATTTCCGCTTGAACACAGGGTGCCTGCTTTTGGATTTCTCTTCAAAGAGAAACCCTACGACAGGAATATTACCAGGGAAGCTATTGAACAGTATGAAATTCCAGGCGTAAGGATACCTGCTATAAAAAAGGGAGAGGATTATATCACAAAAGATGGTACTGTAATCAAAAATGAGGATATTACGATTGCAGGAAAGGAATCTCTTTCATATGCATATTGCAGCGATACAAAATATTTCAAAAGGCTGGCTTCATTTGTAAAAGGCGTTGATCTTCTATATCATGAATCGACATTCGACATGAGCATGGAAGAGCTCGCACTGACCACAGGGCACTCAACAACATCTGATGCAGCAAAGACAGCTGAAAATGCCGGTGTAAAAGCATTGATCATTGGCCATTTTTCTGCCCGGTACAGGGACATAAACCCTCTGGTCGAAGAGGCCCGTACCATTTTTCCGCATACGTTCCCGGCCATCGACGGACACACTTATGATCTCGAAGAGATGAATAAATGGTAATAAAAGATTACATATATTTGAGCACTCTCAAAAACGGTCAAAGCGTGCAGGATAAAATCCTTATACTCGATTTCGGATCACAATACACACAGCTGATTGCAAGAAGGATCAGGGAGATGAATGTGTATTGTGAAATATATCCTTTCAACCATTTTCCTGAACCCGACAGCAGCGTCAGGGGAGTTATCCTGTCGGGGAGCCCCTCTTCTGTCAGAGATAAACACGCACCAGTACCTGACCTAAAAGGAATAAAAGGTATAATACCTTTGCTGGGAGTATGCTATGGTGCACAATACCTGGTCCATGGGTTTGGCGGAGAGGTCCTTCCGTCGAATAGCCGGGAATATGGACGGGCAAACCTGAAATCAATAAATTCTGAAGATCCTCTGCTTAAAAGAGTTACACAGGGTTCACAGGTCTGGATGTCGCATGGCGACACTATCGCAAAATGGCCTGATAATTACGAGATAATTGGTTCAACGACAGATGTAAAAGCAGGGGCATATCATATTAAAGGAGAGAATACCTGGGGGATCCAGTTCCACCCTGAAGTTTACCATACAACAGAGGGAAAGCTTATAATTGAGAATTTTGTTTCAGGCATTTGCGGCTGCTCACGCAACTGGACACCGGTTTCATTTGCAGAAACAACAGTTAAAAGCCTTCGGGATCAGATAGGTAACGATAAGGTTATCCTCGGACTCTCGGGAGGGGTTGATTCATCGGTTGCTGCTATGCTGCTCAACAGGGCTATAGGAGGGAATCTGACCTGCATTTTTGTCGATAACGGACTGCTGAGAAAGAATGAATATCAGAAAGTGCTGGAATCATATCGCGGTCTTGGCCTGAACGTTGACGGTGTTAATGCTGCCGACATGTTCCT
>JAPLDY010000216.1 GCA_026391595.1 Bacteroidia bacterium | reverse complement strand
AATGCAACTAAAAAGTCAGATCTCTAAAATCTGCATTTTACTGCTCGGATATTCAGCCGGCCTGAAGGCAGAAACCGCAGAAATAAAATACCGGAAGGAAATCAGTCAGCACGGTATTACCTGGACATTTGAGAAACCGGTTAAAAGCGGACAGTTTATAACGGGGGACTGGTGGATAATAGGACCAGCCAAAATTGTAAAAATAGATCCACAACCTGGTCCTGTAAATACCGATAACAATAAATTACAAACTAATCGTTGGGGCGATACAAGCCTGCAGATTGACACTTTAATGCGTAATGGCTCAATGATTGTTTATAAAGCCGGTAATTATCAGGGGTACGATTCAAGAAATGCTTCATACCGATCCGACTGCAGTATAAAACTTCCTTTTGTACTTGGAACAAACCTGTCGCTTGTTTCAACTATAAGCAATCAATCTCTGCCTGCAGATAATTTTTGCAAAAATATTATGTGGGAAGACGAAAAGAAAGTGAGGGTTACTTTAAAAACTGCCGCAGTTCTGACTTGTTTAAATGAAGTTCCTCCGGCAGATGCATTTCGTCCGCCATTTGCCGGTAAAGAAAAGCCAATCTTCAGGGCAAAGGATATTCAATGGGAGCTTCTTCCAAGGCTCAAACCTTCAGGTGAAGTACCCTCATGGGATGAGTTTGAAGATTATTTCTCCCGCTGCTGGATAGACCATCTGATAAGCTGGGAACAACAGGAGCTTGTTCCAAACGAAAACATGCCTAATTATGGACGGGAACATGCAAGAATAGTTTCCATCGCCAGCCTTATGCTATTGGTTGATGTTCCCAAAGAGCAGAAGGAAAAATTAACTATCGGATTAATTCAGCATGGGATCGATCTTTATGGTACAGCCATGAACGGAGGATACTGGAATGAAGGAGGAGGACATTCAAGCGGCAGAAAATGGCCTATTCTTTTTGCCGGTATAATGCTGAATAATACTGATATGCTGAACTTGCCGGCAACTGCATTTTTCCAGGAAGATACCCAGACATATTATGGCAAAGGGTGGTTTGGCCAGACGGTGTTATGGCAAATGATAATGCACCATGGCAAGAGGGATCCTTATGAGGAGATATCTCCCGATAAATGGCAGAACTGGGATAAAACTTCTGAAAGCTATCGCATCTGCTGCACGTCAAGCGCCTGGGTGGGAACAGCGCTTGCTTCAAGATATCTTAAGGCTATTAAGATCTGGGGACATGATGCTTATTTTGATTATGTCGACCGCTGGATGCAGGAAGATGATCCCTTCATGGCTGCACGAGAAAATTATCCACGCCCAAAAGCTGAAACTACAACCTTCGATCCCTTTGTGACTGCAATGTGGAAGTCGTACCGGAACATCGCCCCGGAACAGGATCGTTCCGGAAAAAATTTTAAATGGATATGGAAAGGTGATTCAGGGATTTGGATCCTGAATTAAATATCGCGTTTTAATGCTACTCTATTTCTTGGCTCTGTTTTTCCGCTGCACGGAACTGCGTCACTTCGTTCCTTGTCTCAGGACTATCAATCACTATCACTCTTCTTTCACATGGAAACTAGTATCAATTTTATGACACTTCATAACCCGATAAAATAATGTATTTAAGACTTTTACAGGTACTTGCCTTAACGATTCTTATCAATTCCTGCAGCACTGAATCCGGCAATTCCCTTCGTCAAAAAATATCTCTTGATGGTAAATGGAATTTTGCTCTTGATTCATCGCAGGTCGGAATTAATGACAGATGGTTTGATAAAACTCTTCCTGAGGTTGTCCAACTTCCTGGTACTCTTGATGAAAACGGGAAAGGAATACCAAATACGAATACCGGGGAGACAATGAGGCTTTCGCGTGAACTGGTATTTGAAGGATGGTCGTGGTACAGGAAGATTATTACAATACCACCGGAGTGGCAGGTAAAAGATATACGACTGATCATGGAAAGGGCCAAGCCTTCAACTCTCTGGATCGATTCTGTGATGGCTGGTACAAATAACTCCATCTTAGCACCGCAGCTTTATAATCTTTCACCCCTTATAAAACCCGGCTCACATTCCATTACAATCCTTATCAACAATGGACGGGGTTCTGTTCCAATGGGGATTACAGGTTCCCACGCCTGGACAGAACATACTCAAACTAACTGGAACGGTATAATAGGAGAATTTTGCCTTGAAGCATATAATCCTGACCATATTGAATCTGTAAAAGTTTATCCGGACAGTTCTTTAAAAAGCATCCTGGTGAAAACAAGGATCTATTCAGCAGGCAATAATGAAATAAAAGCAGTCATTAATCTGAGAGCTGATTCATGGAATAGCCTGAAGAAACATAACATCAGACAAAGGTCTTTTCCGGTAGTGTTAAAACCGGGAATGAATGAACTGGAACTTAATTACAGAATGGGGAACAGAACTATTTTATGGAGCGAATTCAATCCGGCACTTTATAAGTTGTCCATTAAACTTTCGGAAAAAGAGCTGGCAGACACTGCATCTGTCAATTTTGGAATGCGCAAATTTACTACCAAAGGAACCAGGTTCACTATAAACGGTGCGGTAACTTTTCTGAGAGGAAAACATGATGCATGTGTTTTTCCGTTGACCGGTCATCCTCCTATGGATGTCGAAAGCTGGAGAAAGGTATTCCGCATTGCGAAATCATATAATATCAATTTTTACAGGTTCCATTCCTGGACTCCTCCCGAGGCAGCCTTCGAGGCAGCTGATATTGAAGGAATATACATGCAGCCTGAGCTCCCGTTCTGGGGTGGTTTCAGTAAGACTCGCAATGCTGATCTGAATGAATTCCTGATGAGAACAGGAGAGAATATCCTTGAAAGCTATGGTAATCACGCATCATTTGTAATGTTTGCCCTTGGGAACGAACTCTCAGGAGATCAGGAGGTAATGAAAGATTTTCTCACGCATTTCAGATCGATCGACAACAGACCACTTCTGGCTTATGGATCAAACAATTACCTTGGATCACGAGGTCAGGCAGAAAGAGAGGATTATTATGCCGGATGCAGGATAGGACCAGATACCGACACAACTTACAATACACACATAAGGGCATCTTTCTCTTTTGCCGACGCTTACGATGGTGGTTATATTAACGGACGCTATCCCTCGACCGCTTTAAATTATTCAGGAGCAATTTCAAAGTGTTCCGTTCCTGCTATAAGTACTGAAGTCGGACAATATCAGATATACCCGAATTATGATGAGATAAAAAAATATACCGGAGTTTTAAAACCCT
>JAPLDY010000149.1 GCA_026391595.1 Bacteroidia bacterium | reverse complement strand
CCTTAGCAAGGATGGCCAGCTGATAGAATATGTAAGAAATATTGCTGAAGATATTCTGTCTAAAGATCCACTTCTTGAGAAGAATGAAAATGCAATACTTGTAGCTGAACTAAAACGAATATTCAGTAAAAGGCAATCGTGGAGCAATATCAGTTGATAACCGTTATTTATAATCATTCTAAATAGCTGTAAGAGTGCAAATACTGATAAAAGGCAGATGATGATTTTATAGGAATACTAAATTTGCACTTTTATTTTTCGAAGGATAATTCATGTCCAGTCAAGGTAAAACCGAAAGCATAGAACACGACGGAATCGTTCAGGAATCCGGCAATAATCATTTGACTGTCAGGATCTCATCGGCATCTGCCTGCGCAGGATGCCACGCAGAAGGATCATGCACTATGTCGGGAAAAGAAGAAAAGATCATCGATGTGACGGGTTCATATAATGTTTCTCCTGGCGATAAAGTAACTATCCTTATGAAGCAATCGGCAGGATATACAGCTTTGTTCCTGGGTTATATACTACCATTGATCGTAGTGATGGCAGTCCTGATTCTTCTTATTTCCATTTCAGTTCCGGAGCTGACTGCAGGGCTGGGTGCCGTTGGAGTACTTATTCCATATTACAGCGCACTCTGGCTTTTCAGAAAACACATTGGCAAAAAATTCACTTTTACAATAAAAGCTTGATTAATGAGCTCTACAATCATTATAACAGTTGTAAGTCTTAGCCTGCTGGCCTTCATGTCGGCAGTGATCCTTTATTTTATAGCCCAGAAATTCAAGGTATTTGAAGATCCGCGCATCGATGAGGTGCAGGCTGTGCTGCCGGCAGCAAATTGCGGAGGCTGCGGCTTTGCAGGATGCAGGAATTTTGCCGAAGCCCTCGTTAAAGCAGAGAATTTCGATGGATTGCTTTGTCCTGTCGGCGGTGCTGTAGTGATGGGCCAGGCTGCAAAATTACTCGGGAAGGAGGCCCCGGTAATTGAGCCGAAAGTGGCAGTTCTTATCTGCAATGGATCTCCTGAATTCCGTCCGCATACATCTAAATATGACGGGGTCCCTGATTGCCGGATAGCAAACACCCTTTATATCGGAGAAACTGATTGCAGCTATGGATGCCTTGGGAACAACGATTGTGAGAGAGCTTGTACTTTCGATGCCTTGCACATGGATCCTTTAACCGGATTGCCTGTTATAACAGATGATAAATGTACCTCATGCGGCAACTGTGTGAAAGCATGTCCTAGGCACATAATAGAATTAAGAAAGAAAGCCAGGAAAGACCGAAAGATATATGTCGCATGCTCAAATTGCGATAAGGGAGGTCCTGCCAGAAGAGCCTGCAAAGTAGCATGTATCGCCTGCAGCAAATGTGTCAATGTTTGTGAGTTCAACGCTATAACGATCGAAAATAACCTAGCATATATTGATGCCTCAAAATGTACCTTCTGCAGAAAATGCGTTACAGAATGTCCTACAGGATCAATTCTTGAAATAAACTTCCCGCCAAGAAAGCCTAAAGTAGAAGCTGAGGCAGAAAATGCCACTATTAATCCATGATGTTGAATAATAAATCAAGATAGCATTGAAAACATTTTCCACAGGAGGTGTCCATCCACCTGAAAATAAACTGACTGCAAATTGTTCTATCCAGTATCTTCCTCTTCCACAAAGTGTTGCGATACCTGTTTCACAGCATATCGGTACCCCGGCAAATATCGTAGTGAATAAGGGCGACTCTGTTAAGACCGGACAGGTAATAGCAGAAAGCAAAGGCTTTGTTTCGGCATTCATTCATTCCTCGGTTTCAGGAAAAGTGAATAAGATCGATACTGTGATCGACACTTCAGGATACAGGCAAACTGCGGTTTTTATTGATGTCGAAGGTGATGAATGGGTTGATACCATTGACAGAAGCGAAGAAATACTTACTGACATAAAACTCTCATCAGAGGATATCATCAGGAAATGTCTTCAATCAGGGATTGTAGGAATGGGTGGAGCCACATTTCCCTCACATGTAAAACTGACTGTTCCTGCAGGAAAAAAATGCGATGTACTTATCATCAATGGTGTTGAATGCGAACCTTACCTTACCTCAGATCACCGGCTGATGCTGGAGAGAGGCGAAGAGGTACTTATTGGCACTACTATTCTTATGAAAGCGCTTAATGTCAGCATGGCATTAATGGGTATAGAGAATAATAAACCAGATGCTATTGAACATCTTACCAGGCTGGCAACAGGATTCAAAGGTATCACGGTTTATCCGTTAAAGGTAAAATATCCGCAGGGAGCAGAAAAACAGCTTATAAAAGCGCTCATCAACAGGGAAGTGCCTTCAGGACGTCTTCCGCTTGATGTCAACACTGTGGTCCACAATGTTGGTACTGCCTTTGCAGTTTATGAAGCAGTCCAGAAAAATAAACCCCTGTTTGAAAGAGTTGTTACAATAACCGGCAAATCGGTTGCCAAACCAGGAAACTATGTGGTCAGGACCGGTACTCCGGTAAGCAAGCTAATTGATGCAGCTGGCGGATTACCTGAGGATACCGGAAAGATCGTTTCAGGAGGACCGATGATGGGAAAAGCTATTACCAATACCGGAGTACCTGTTGTAAAAGGCACCTCCGGGATCATCCTTTTTCCGAAAAGCGAATCGGAACGAAAATCTCCGGAGCCATGCATCAGGTGTGCAAAATGCGTATCTGCATGTGCACTTAACCTGGAACCATACCTCCTCATGACGCTATCTGAAAAAGGACTTTTTGAGATGGCCGGTAAAGAGAGGATAACTGATTGCATGGAGTGCGGTTCATGCAGCTATACTTGTCCTGCCGGCCGCCCGCTGCTGGACTATATCAGGCTGGGAAAAGCGACTGTCATAAAAATGGCACGAGAAAGAGTAATAAAGAATTAAGAATTATATATCTGTAAATGAGCAATTTACTTAATGTATCCCCATCACCCCACGAACACGGGCAAGAGACAACCAGAAAATTGATGACAGGCGTGATAATTGCCCTGATCCCGGCATTCCTCGCATCTGTCTTCTACTTTGGATATGGAGCTATTATAGTAACAGCCACATCAGTAATCTCCTGCATGCTGTTTGAATATCTGATCCAGAGATTCATTTTCAAAAAGCCGGTCACCATTACTGACGGATCCGCTGTAGTAACAGGCATTCTCCTGGCATTTAACCTGCCTTCTAACATTCCGGTATTCATTATTATAATCGGCGCTTTTGTATCGATTGCCATTGCAAAGATGACTTTCGGGGGACTCGGTAATAACCCTTTCAATCCAGCGCTGGTCGGACGTGTTTTCATGCTGATCTCCTTCCCTGTTCAGATGACAAGCTGGCCTGTTCCCAAGGGATTTGCAACTGGCTACACTGATGCGATTACAGGAGCAACGCCATTGGCAATTGTCAAAGAGGGGCTGAAGAATGGTGATACAATTCAGCAGCTTATGGCCCAGGTTCCGGGACCTGCTCAGATGTTTCTTGGAAAGATGGGAGGATCGATGGGTGAAGTTGCAGCAGTTGCACTACTTATCGGTCTAATTTATCTTCTTGTAAAAAGAATCATTACCTGGCATATCCCTGTTTCGATAATAGGCAGTATGGCGATCTTTACAACGATCTTATGGCTCATTAATCCTGATAAGAATGCTGATCCGATGTTTCATATCCTTGCAGGAGGAGTTCTGCTTGGCGCAATATTCATGGCCACAGATTATGTCACTTCACCAATGAATCCTAAAACCATGATGATCTATGGCTGCGGAATCGGAATACTTACAGTGGTAATAAGAGTATGGGGCGCCTATCCTGAAGGTGTCTCATTCGCAATACTTATAATGAACGCATTTGTTCCGCTTATGAATGCTTTTATCAAACCTAAAAGATTTGGGGAGGTGGTGAAAAATGGCTAAGACCGAATCGACTTTCAAAAATATGGTGCTGTCGCTTACTCTTATATCGCTGGGTGCATCTGCATCACTTGGTTTCGTTTACGTAATAACCAGGGAGCCTATAGAGATGTCAGTGCTGAATAAAAAACTCGATGCGATACGAGAAGTGGTACCCAATTTTAATAATAATCCCAATGAGGAGATGTTCCTTCTGCCGACCGGCGAAGGCGACAGTCTTGAGATCTATCCTGCAAAAAAAGATGAAGAGATCATCGGTTATGCAGTTAATACA
>JAPLDY010000116.1 GCA_026391595.1 Bacteroidia bacterium | reverse complement strand
CATAGTCTCAATAAGTATTGAAAGATGAAGTATGCCACGGCCGTAAACATTGAATGTATCTTCAGAATTAGTCTCTTCTACCTTTAGTGCAAGGTTCTTTTCCGTTTCTCTCATGAGCCTGGTGCGAAGATGCCTTGATGTAACAAATTTGCCCTCTTTCCCAAAAAACGGAGAATTATTTATTGTAAAGACCATGCTCATTGTCGGTTCATCGACCTCTATCCTCTTCAGTGCTTCAGGATTCAGAAGATCAGCAAGAGTGTCACCTATTTCAAAATCCTCTAGCCCTATGACAGCACAAAGGTCGCCACACAGAACCTTACCAGTTCTGGCACGCCCAAGTCCCTCAAATACAAATAGTTCCTTGATCCTTGCCCTCTTAACCTCACCATGGTTTTTACACAGCGTATAGTCACCACCTGTGCAAAGTTCTCCCCTGAAGACCCTTCCAATTGCAATCCTGCCGACATAGCTTGAATAGTCGAGCGAAGCTATCTGCATCTGTGCCGTACCTTCAACATATGGAGGTTGCGGGATCTGTTCAAGTATTGTGTCGAGAAGAAAAGTGATGTCAGAGGCTGGCTTCCTCCAGTCTTTGCTCATCCATCCCTCTTTTGAAGATCCGAAAACTGTTTCAAAATTGAGCTGCTCCTCTGAAGCGTCAAGGTTGAACATTAGTTCAAAGATATCCTGCTGGACATCATCGGGACGGCAATTATCCTTGTCAACCTTGTTCACCACGACTATCGGCTTAAGACCAAGATTTATGGCCTTCCCAAGAACGAATCTGGTCTGAGGCATAGGTCCTTCAAAGGCATCTACTAAAAGAAGGACTCCGTCTGCCATTTTAAGAACCCGCTCCACCTCACCTCCGAAATCGGCATGACCGGGAGTATCGATAATGTTGATCTTAAAACCCTTATAAGTAACCGAGACGTTCTTGGAAATGATTGTTATTCCCCTCTCCCTTTCAAGGTCATTGCTGTCAAGGATCAGGTCTCCGCTCTCCTTTCGCTGATCAAGGTCCTTGCATTCCTGGATGATCCGGTCTACAAGTGTAGTTTTTCCGTGATCCACATGTGCAATGATTGCTATATTCCTCAGTTGCTGCATATAAAAATTCAAGAGTGCAAAAGTAACATAGTTGACGGGAATAATGTAAAAAACTTATTAAAATCGGTTTATAAATAAAATTTCATATATTTCGCTTCTTAATTTAAAATAGTAGGTATGAAAAAGACAATCTTCACTATTCTATTCGCCTTCTTGGCAGTGAGTTACATCTATGGCCAGACAGGAACCAAGCTCGAATTAGGCAAGAAAGCCCCTGAATGGAAATTTACGGATGCCGATAAAAAGGAATTCACAATGAATTCATGGCCTGGAAAGGTCCTCCAGATCAATTATGTCGATCCAGATGAATCGGAACTCAATGAACCATTCAATGATGCTGTTAAAAAAGCAACAGATGTTGATAAGACACTTGATAAGAATTTCTTTAAGGGAATGGGTATCGTTGACTGCAAGTCGACGTGGAAACCAAATGGTCTGATCCGCTCTATAGCGGGTAAGAAAGCAAAGAAATTTGACACAACCATATTATTTGATTACGACGCTGTGCTTCAGAGAGACTGGGGTATGCCAAAAGACAATTACACAGTTGTCATTGTAGATAAAAACAGAAATGTAAGGGCAGTATTTAAAGGGAAAATCCCGGAAACCCAAAACCAGCAGATCATTAATATGATCATTGCACTTACAAAAGAGTAGACAATATAAAATCAACCCTACCCCTTGCCCCTTCCCTTAAATGTAAGGGAAGGGGTATTTTTATATAATGAAAATCCCAAACCTCTTTCTGATAGCCGGTACAGGCAACAAATCCGGAAAGACCACTCTTGCGTGCAGGGTTATTGACCAATTCAGGAATGAGGGAATTGTGGCAATCAAGATCACTCCACATTTTCATGAAACTACTCCTGGATTGGTTTTACTTACTGAAGCCCGGGGGTTTTCAATATATGAGGAGACAGATCCGGAAACAAGCAAAGATACCTCAAGAATGCTGAAGGCGGGAGCCGCTAGAGTATTCTTTGCCAAGGTCACCGACAATGACCTCCTTTCTGCATTTAAGGCTATATTGGAATATATCCAGGGAGGCACACCTATTATATGTGAATCGCCTGCCCTTAGGTATTTTGTCGAGCCTGCGATTTTTGCAATCATGAACTCACTTAGCTCAAATAACAACAAGAATATTAATCGATTACTGGAATTTCCTCATGTAATGTTTCAGCTGGAGGATCTTTTAAATATGGAAGAAATTCCGATTAGATTTAAAGGATGCAAATGGACATATTAATAACCACCCCGTCACACCTTAAGCGTGACACCCCCCGCTGTATCGGGAAGTACCCCGACAATATCGTCGGGGGGAGGTGATATCTCGTTAATTAACTTCATTCACGTCGGTAATATCCTTCCCAATCTTCGCCTTTATTCTTTCCAGATCATTCTTCATTGCAGCCACAGCCTGGATAAGTTGTTTTTCAGGCAGCACGGGTTCGGGAAGCTCGTTGCTGATGTAGTTCACGAACTTCCATATCTCCTTTACTTCATTTATATGGACCTCATAAGGTTCATAGACCGGATTGAGTGAATAAAGAACCAGTTTGCCGTCTGTTTTAAGATTATTCTCGATGATCTTAAAGACTATGCCGTCATTAATTGTGAAGACTACATAAGCTTTTCCGTTTTTAATATCCCGCCAGTCCTGCATAAATTCACCTGTCACCCAGGAGCCGTCAGGTATCGGGAACATCGAGTCTCCCTTAAGCTGGAATGTCCTGTATTTTCTCTTGCCTGAAAGAAAAGGAAGCCTGAACCTCGGTAGCTCACCGATATATTCAGGGTCGGCATAGCCTGTTGCATATCCTGCCTTTGCCTTTTCAGGAACAAGCTCGATGTTCTCCTGGTTATCTTCATTGACAGTAGTGGTAAGCACCCTCAGATTGCTTCCCCTGACATAGGCATCATATCCCCGCTCCAGCTCACCAAGCTGGCTCTCCGAGAGTTTTGACATGTCGATCTTCAGCATAGTGTCGATCGACATGTTGAAATACCGGGAGAACGAAACGAGTACTTCAATCCCCGGCTGGGCTACTTCGTTCTCATAACCGCTCAGGGTTGAACGCTTCAGGTTAAGGGCAACAGCGACATCATCCTGTGTCCTGCCCCTCCTTTTTCTTAAAAATTTTATGTTCGAAGAGAAGTGCATAATTAAAATTGATTATATTGTAATCATAAAGTTGATTAATTTTTAGTCAAATGTAAAGGATAGTTTTGAAATATGCAAAAGAAATTAAAAAAATTTGATGTTTTTCTCTGTGGAACTCTGTGATTCTCTGTGTCTCTCTGTGTAAGTTCTTTATTTTTTTTGTTACACAGAGAAAATCCGGAGAAGACACAGAGTGACACAGAGTAACAAATTAAGAGTGATGTTTCTGGTCGGCGACATAGAACGTTCCATCCTGCATCTTGACCTCGACACCTTTTTCGTATCGGTGGAGAGGCTCAGGAACAGCAGGCTCATCGGCAAGCCGGTGATAATCGGGGGTATGTCGGACCGCGGAGTGGTGTCGAGCTGCAGCTATGAGGCCAGAAAATACGGTGTGAGCTCCGCCATGCCCATGAAGATGGCCCGCAACATGTGTCCCGATGCCATAGTAATACGCGGCGATCATGAGGCATATAGCAACTACTCTAACATGGTCACTGAGATAATTGCCGAAAGATCACCCCTTTATGAGAAATCGTCGATCGACGAGCACTATATCGACATCACCGGCATGGACCGTTTCTATGGATGCTACCAGTGGTCGCATGAACTAAGGCAGTATATAATAAAGGAGACAGGGCTGCCCATCTCGATAGGCCTCTCCGTGAACAAGACTGTATCGAAGATCGCAACCAATGAGGCAAAGCCGAATGGCGAGATAGAGGTGAGAAAAGATGTGGTCCTCCCATTTCTCGACCCGCTCTCTATAAGCAAGATCCCGATGATCGGACAGAAGACTTACCACGTTCTCCGCTCAATGGGCATAGCAACAATATATACCCTGCGCAACATCCCTCCGGAGATGCTCGAAAAACTGATGGGCAAAAACGGCATCGAAGTATGGAAAAGGGCAAACGGCATCGATTCCACACCCGTCATAAGCTATTCGGAGCAGAAGTCTATAAGCACCGAACACACCTTTGAGAAGGACACCACCGACATGACAAGGCTCAACCAACTGCTGGTGAGCATGGTGGAAAAGATCGCTTATGAGCTGAGAAAACATGAGAAGCTTACCTCATGCGTGACGGTAAAAATAAGGTATTCGAATTTCGACACCCACACGCTGCAGAAACGGATACCTTACACCGCCTTCGACCACGTGCTTACAGATATAGCTAAAGAGCTGTTCAGCAGGATCTACCAGCGACGTATGCTCATCCGTCTTATTGGTGTCAGGTTCAGCCACCTTGTACGGGGAGTGCAGCAGCTCGACATGTTCGACGACACCCCCGAGAAAGTGAGCCTTTACATGGCCATGGATAAGCTCAGGAAGCGTTTCGGACGCGATGCGGTGCGTAGGGCTGCAGGAGTGATGACAAGTGCCGAAAGAGAGGAAAAAGCCATTAAACAGCTCGAAAACGCCCTTAATGAACAGAAAATGATGGAAGAACGGTTACGCGGGTATTTAGCATATGGAAGATAAAAGTTTGGAGTGCCTAAAGTCTGGAGTACTTAAAGTTAAAAAGAACTCTAAGTACTCTAGGCACTCTAGGCACTTAATATGTTTTTAAACTGTCACTCATATTATAGTCTCCGCTACGGAACCATGTCCGTGGAACAGCTGGTGCAGAAGGCTAAGGCAACTGGTGCGGATGCCATTGCATTAACTGATATCAACAATTCGACTGCCATACCTGAATTCGCCGGTGAGTGCATCAGGAACGGAATAAAACCTATTGCTGGCATAGAGTTCAGGAACGGCAATGAATTACTGTACACTGGGATAGCCAGAAACAATAAAGGAGCCCGTGAGCTGAACGAGTTCCTTTCAAAACACAATTTCGAAAAAACACCGATTCCGTTTCCGGCACCTCAGTTTTCCGATGCCTATGTCATCTATTCACAGACCAGGCCGCCAGGCCGTAAGATACTTGAAAATGAGTATATCGGAATAAGAACCGGCGAGATAAACAGACTCCTTACCATCCCGTCTGCAGACAGAAACAGGATGGTCATCCTTCAGCCTGTGACATTTGGCGATGAAGATGAGATTTTCATTCACCAAAGCCTGAGGGCTGTCGATAATAATATCCTGCTCTCCCACCTTAAACCATCGCAATGCGCAGGCGAAAACGAATTCTTTTTTCCGCTGGACCATATCCGGAAATTGTTCGAGAGCTATCCTGAAATTATAAATAAAACTGTTAAGTTACTTACAGACTGTAACTTATCATTCGACTTCGAAAGCCATAAGAACAAGAAGCTATTCTCAGCAAGCAGGTACGACGACAAGCTCCTCCTCGAAAAACTTGCCTGGGATGGTATGATTTACAGGTATGGACGAAACAACAGCGAAGCACGCAAACGTATAAAGCATGAGCTTGAGATAATCGACAATCTTGGTTTTTCCGCGTATTTTCTGATAACCTGGGACATTGTCAGGTACTCAATGGCAAGAGGTTTTTATCATGTCGGAAGAGGAAGCGGGGCAAATTCCATCATTGCTTATTGCCTTAAAATCACCAATGTTGACCCTATTGACCTTAACCTTTACTTCGAGAGGTTCATAAATCCCAAACGAAGCTCTCCTCCTGACTTTGACATCGACTATTCCTGGAAAGAGAGAGACGAGGTAATCGATTACATCTTCAAAAGATACGGCTATAGCCACACTGCCCTGCTGGGTACGATCAGTACTTTCAGGGGAAAATCGATCGTACGGGAGCTGGGAAAAGTGCATGGATTGCCCAAGGAAGAGATTGATGCACTGATAGATAATCCATCATCAGCGACAAATCGCAACGAAATAACAGATATCATATTCTCCACAGGAAGCAGGATAGCCGACTTCCCAAACCTGAGGAGCATACATGCCGGAGGCATACTTATTTCTGAAGAACCAGTTTCGTGCTATACCGCACTGGATATGCCTCCAAAGGGCTTCCCCACTACTCAGTGGGATATGTATACCGCCGAGGAGATCGGATTCGAAAAGCTCGACATACTGAGCCAGAGGGGTATCGGACACATCCGCGAAAGCGCCGAGATCATCCTCCGGAACCGCTCAATAGATGTAGATGTTCACGCCATACAGAAATTCAAGAGCGATACAAAGATCAAAGAATATCTCAGGAGCGGCGAGACAAAAGGATGCTTTTATGTCGAGAGTCCGTCAATGCGCGGACTTCTTCAAAAACTGAAATGCGATGATTATACTACACTTGTTGCCGCAAGTTCGATAATAAGACCTGGTGTTGCGCGTTCAGGGATGATGAGGGAATACATTTACAGGTTTCATAATCCTGACAAATTCAAGTACTTACACCCGGTAATGAAAGAACAGCTTGAGGAAACCTTCGGTGTGATGGTTTACCAGGAGGATGTGTTAAAGGTATGCCATTATTTTGCCGGACTCGACCTTGCAGATGCCGACACTCTTCGCCGGGCTATGAGCGGAAAATACCGCTCGAAGCAGGAGATGCAGAGGATAGTGGATAAATTCTTTTCTAACTGCCATGAAAAGGGATACAGCGATGAGCTTACGAAGGAGGTATGGCGCCAGATCGAGTCGTTTGCAGGCTATTCCTTCTCAAAGGCACATTCCGCATCGTACGCGGTGGAGAGCTTCCAGAGCCTTTACCTGAAAGCACACTTCCCTCTCGAATTCATGGTTGCGGTCATAAACAACTTCGGTGGTTTTTACCGCACCTGGGTATATGTGCATGAGGCCAGAAGATACGGCGCAACAATCCAGCTGCCCTGTGTGAATAAGAGCAACTATAAGACAACTATTGATGGTACTGATATTTATCTTGGTTTTATTCATGTAATGAGTCTTGAAGACAAGCTTGGAATTTCGATCGAAGAGAACCGTCTGGCAGAAGGTTCGTTCAGCGATCTAAGCGACTTTGTAGCACGGCTCAATCCCGGACTGGAACAGGTAATCCTTCTAATCAGGGCAGGTGCTTTCAGGTTCACAGGTAAAAAGAAGGGAGAGCTTCTGTGGGAGGCTCACATGCTAATGAATAAGAGTAAGCCTGAGCCAATGCGGCCGCTCTTCTCCCCTCCTGCAAGGAGTTTCACGCTTCCCGACCTTGAGCACAGCAGGCTTGACGATGTCTACGACGAGATTGAACTGCTCAGCTTCCCGGTATCGATGACATGGTTCGATATGCTTGAGACGTCATTCCGCGGCGAGGTCCCGGCAAATGAGCTGATAAGGAATACAGGCAGGAAAGTCAGGATGGTCGGCCACCTTGTGACTATCAAATATATCAAGACTATAAAAAAGGAATGGATGAATTTTGGATGCTTTATCGATAATGACGGCAACTTCTTCGACACGACCCATTTTCCTCAATCGCTTGTTAACTACCCGTTTAAAGGTGCAGGAACATATCTTATCCTGGGCAAGGTCGTTGAAGAGTTCGGCTATGCATCAGTCGAGGTTGAGAAGATGGCAAAACTCCCTGTAAAACCTGATAAACGATATTGAAACGATCTATAATTGAACATTCCCGGTCAAATCAGGATCATCTGGCAGGATGTTTTTGAATGCCGAATCATCTGACAATTTCTTCATCCTGCGGAATCCAATTATCCAATAAAGTATGAACAAAGGAATAAAAGCAGTCAACAGAACCGGACTATTACCCATCAACAGGAAATCATACGCACCATGCGCAATAATGGGAAGTGCAAAAGCAGTGATGAGATTGACAGCACGGTATTTCTTATTAAACCGTGCCAGTCCAAAATTATATCCCATCATAATACCGAAAAGTGCATGAGCAGGAACTGCAGTCAACGAACGAACTAAACCTACGCTATAACCTCCCTGAAAAACATACAGGACGTTTTCTATAGCTGCAAAACCAAGTGCTATATAGACTGCATAAACAATGCCATCGAATTTCTCATTGAAGTTTCTGTTATTCCAGAAAAAGAGCAAGAAAGCAAGTAACTTTAACCCCTCCTCCGTCAGACCGGCAACAACAAAAGCAGTGTAGGCTGCCTCGCTCATCCCTTCCTGACCATTATAAAGACGTGTTAATAGACCTTCGATCAACAGTACAGGTAAAACACACAAAGCACCTATTATTAAAGCTTTAAACAGAAGGGAAACAGGTTCTTTTTCATATCTGTCGCGGCTATAGACATAGAAAGCAATTATAAAGACCGGTGCCAGTGATATGAATAATAAACTGTTGAACATGGTTTTACCTGATTAATTAACTATTCTGACGGATCACTTTAAGTACACCCTTTATTGATTGGACTTTTTTTATGATACCATATAGCACATCATTGTTCGGTACAAGCAGATTCAGCATTCCTTCGAACATACCGTCTTCCATGCTGTAATTGAAATTCCTCATGGTTACTCCGTATGCGGATATGACATCGGCAATTTTATTAACTATCCCGATATCTTCAACACCTGTTATTTTAATTGAAGTGATAAACGATGTGCTGCTTTTAGTTTTGGTCCACCTTGCAGAAACAACTCTGTATGGATACCTGGCAATCATATTACTTGCATTTGGACAACTTGTCCGGTGGATCTTGATCC
>JAPLDY010000203.1 GCA_026391595.1 Bacteroidia bacterium | reverse complement strand
GTCTTCTGGCTCTTGGAGGTGATGACAGCAGTACAGATTATAAAGGGGGATGGACCTGCGGTGCGGGAACAGGTTTTCGCTGGCCAATGGGGGGATTTGAATCGTATATTAAATTCGGATTCAGATATGGTTTCACTGTTCGTGTTGAGGATAATTATTATTATTATGACGACATTAACGGATCTCCATTTCCGACAGAGTATACTTATCACTCTAATTTTTACCGGCTTGAGATGAAATGGGGATTCAAATTCTGACACGCATGAAGCGGATCATTTTCTTTGCCATAATATTTATCGCTTCCTCTCATTTTCTTGCCGGGCAGCAGACTTTTGATACCCTTTACCTTAAAAATGGCAGTGTTGTCTTTGGCAGGATCAGGGAAAACTCTGAAAATAAGTTTCTTATCCAGACTATCGACGGATTCCAGTTCAGCTTTTCCCCCGGTGAAGTTGACCGTTTCGTATCAGGTATAAAGTATAAAAAAGAGATGGCAAGACCAGAAGGAATAGGATTTACAATGCAGAGCGGGGTGCTCATCGGATCAGCTGGCGAGGCATGGTTTGCACTTTTTTCAATCACTCCCATGATCACCTATACATTCAACCATATTCACTCCCTGAGCGCAGGTACCGGATTGGAAGTATATGAAAATCTCATGTTACCGCTATTTGCAGAGTATAAGATCAATTTCACCACAAAAAATGTCACCCCTTTCTACTATTTAAAAGCCGGTGGACTGTTTTACCTTAAATCCGACGAAAAGGGAAACTATTATAACTATGATTACAAGCCGGGATGGACTGTCGGTACGGGATTTGGATTAACCTGGCCTCTTAGCAAATATGAAACTTACGTACAGATTGGCTATAGATATTCCTTTGTTAAAAAAATTATGAATTATAATAACTATGATTCATATGAGGAGATCAGCAATTTCCACCGCTTAGATATTTCATGGGGATTCAAATTCTGATCATCGAATTATTTTACAATAATTAATGCCTCAATCATAGGGAATATTGTAAATTTAGGTTTTAGTGCGTATTACCTTGAAGAATACCCATTACATAATATTAGTACTTGTATTCTTCTCTCTGCAATTAGGAGGACAGCAATTGACTGATACCGTTTATCTGAAAAACGGGAAGTTTATCTGTGGAAAGC
This sequence comes from Bacteroidia bacterium, assembly GCA_026391595.1. GTDB lineage: Bacteria > Bacteroidota > Bacteroidia > Bacteroidales > VadinHA17 > LD21. Next base: position 18,509 of record JAPLDY010000203.1, on the reverse strand, counting down.
TGATTGAAATAAAAGATAATCAGTACAATATCAAGTCAATTGAAGGGTATGTGTTCTACATCCCGGCTGATGATGTTGACCGGTTTGTCATAACCGAACATTATGGAAAGAAAATCGGCAGGCCTGAAGGATTGGGATTTTCCATTCAATGGAGTATCCTTTCCGGATTTTCTGATTACACACCTCAAAGATCTGTTCTTATCACTAATGATAACTCTGCTATACTCATATCGATCACTCCGATGATCACATATACATTCAACAAAATTCTCTCGCTAAGTGCAGGTGCGGGGTTTGAATATTATGAACGACCTATGGCTCCGCTATTTGCAGAGTGCAAAATCAATTTCAGCAAAGGAAGATTCACTCCCTTTTGTTATGTAAGAGGCGGCGGCGACTTCAATCTTATACCAGACGGAGGAGGAGATGATTATCATGATTACAAGACGGGATGGTCTTACGGTGGAGGAGCTGGTATATCTATTCCTCTCGGCAACAGGGAATTTCATCTTCAGGCTGGCTACAAATATGCATATACAAGATACCTGAGTGAAGACTTCAATGGCCATACACTGCGATACCAGATGTATGAAAATATCTGCGAATTCTACCTGCTTGATATTACTATGGGATTCAAATTCTGATACTGATGAGAAGATCTCTTATCATCGTAATAGTACTTTTGTTTAACTCCGGATATCTTACCGGGCAGCAACCTTTCGACACTCTGTACCTGAAAAACGGCGATATTGTTTGCGGAACCCTTCTTAAAAGTCAGGATAATATCTTCAGCATGAAAACCCCTGACGGATGCATCTTCAATATTAACAAAGACGATGTGGATAGATTTATTTCTAAAGCGGCCTATAAGCCTGGAGCAGCCTCTAAAGCTAACGATAAAAAATCTTCCCCCTTGAGTTTTATTATACAAAGCGGAATGAGCTTCGGATCAGCCGGACCATCAGCGGGGCCAGCTCTTATGCTTTGGTCAATAACCCCGATGCTTTGCTATGAGAAAAAGCCGGGAGGTTACATCAGCATTGGCTCCGGAGCTGAACAGTTTACGGGCATTATGATACCTGTATTCCTTGACCTGAAAGTTAATTTTTTAAAAAAGGATGTTACTCCGTTCTTCTATATTAAAACAGGAATAATTTTTTCGACAACAAGCGATGAAAAATGGTCTAATCATTCAAGGACTGTCAAGGATGGATGGACATTCGGTCTTGGCCTGGGATATTCCTGGCCAATGTCGGGAATTGAATCATTTGTACGTATTGGATACAGACATACTCAATACGCAATTGTTACTAAAAGTTTTAATAATGTGGACAGGGAAATGAATAACTTTAACCGGGTGGAAATGACCTGGGGATTCAAATTCTGATAATAATGAAGCAATTACTTATTTTCTTTCTAGTGCTTTTGTTTAACTCTGGATATCTTCAAGGACAAAAGCCCCTTGACACTCTGTACATGAAAGACGGCAGTATGGTATATGGCAGGATCGTAGAAAAATCCAAAGACAGGTTCCTTATAAAAACTGTCGAGGGATTCCGGTTTGGCTTTACACCGGACCAAGTTGAAAGGTACGTTTCAAGGAATTCTCCAAAAGAGGTAATACATGGACCTGAGGGCCTGGGATTTACAATTCAGAGTGGTATGCTGATCGGATCAGGTAACGATGTTATTTTTTTACTCCCCTCATTTACACCGATGTTGACTTATACAATTAACAAATTCCACTCCATCAGTGTTGGTACCGGAGTCGAAATACATGATGACCTTATGCTGCCGGTGTTCGCGGATTACAAAATCAATTTCAGTAAAAACCGGTTAACCCCATTTTATTATCTGAAAGGAGGAGTACTTTTCTACCTTGAATCCGATAAAAAAGGTGACTACTGGAACATTGATTATAGACCGGGATATACTTTCGGTACCGGGATGGGGTTATCCTGGCCCTTCAGTAAATATGATTCATACATAATGCTCGGTTATAGATATTCATTTACCAAACATATTGAGCAGTCTCCACCAAATCCGGCATTTTCCGATATTCATAAAATCAACCGCCTTGATATTACATTTGGATTTAAATTCTGACAAACAGGCAACAAATTCTTTCAAATTACTTCCGTATGGATCATCAATCTGTTCTCAGGGATCTTCAACCACATCACGATTACTTCATTGGTATCGATTCCGACGGATGCGTCTTCGATTCCATGGAAGTGAAACAAAAGGAGTTCTTCATACCGGCAGCCCTGAGATATTTCAACCTTTTCCACGTCTCAAAAGTAATCCGGGAAACCTGGGAATTTGTAAACCTCTACTCCTCTTTCAGGGGAGGCAACAGATTTCCTGCCATGGTAAAGGTATTTGAACTGCTTTCAGAAAGAGAGGAGATAAAAAAATCGGGCATAAAACTACCGGATCTCACTTCACTGAAGGAATGGATAAAAACCGAAACAAAACTCGGGAATGCTACGCTAAGAAAATACTATGAAACGAATTTTGATCAATCACTTGAGGTTGTTCTGAGGTGGAGCGAAAATGTCAACAGGGAAATCGGCGAGTGGCTTCACGACATCCCTCCCTTCTTTCATGCAAAAAAAGCAATGGAGGAAATATCCGGATTTGCCGACATAATAGTAGTTTCCCAGACACCGAATGAAGCGCTCGAAAGAGAATGGCTGGAGAATGACCTCAAAAAATATGTCAGAATGATTGCAGCGCAGGAACATGGAACAAAAGCCGAACATATTGCCCTTGCAGCAAAAGGTAAGTATTCCGACAACAGAATTTTACTTATTGGTGATGCGTTTGGCGACCTGAATGCTGCAAAAAGCAACGGAGTTCTTTTTTATCCTATTATACCTGGCAGGGAGGACAAATCGTGGGAAAGATTTCTTAATGAAGGTCTTGAAAAATTTGTAAGCGGAACATTTACAGAGAAATACGAGGAGTCCCTTATTTCAGAATTCAGAAAGTCGCTCCCGGAAATTCCACTATGGAGAACTACTCATTAAATATTTGACCCTCAATCCAGTCAAACCAGCCCTTCAACCCATCACTCTTTGTACAGGAAATCTCAAACAAAGGGACGCTTGCATTTATGTTTCTCAGGTCGGTTTTGAAACTTTCCAGTTTAAAATTCGTATAAGGTATATCAGTTTTATTAAGAAGAACTGCCCGGGCCTCTCTGAAAAGCATTGGGTACTTTCCTGGTTTATCGTCACCTTCGGTTGTGCTTACAACTGCCAGCTTGAAGGTTTCTCCCAGGTCAAATTGTGAAGGACAAATAAGGTTGCCGACATTCTCAACGAACAGAACATCCAGATCATCAAGGTTAAAAGAAGGGAGGACTTTGGAGATGCTGTGCGAGTCGAGATGACAGCCGCCTTCGGTATTAATTACCACTATAGGAACATTGAACTTCTGGAGCCTGCGGGCATCCCTGTCGGTCGTAATATCACCTTCAATGATCCCTATCCTGAACTTAGAACCGATCTCTTCAAGGGTCCTTTCAAGCAGTGTTGTCTTACCTGCTCCTGGTGAACTGATTAGATTCACCATCACCACTTTCTTAGATTTAAGCAAACTCCTGACTTCATTTGCCTTGTTCTGGTTCCTGTCAAGAATGTTCTTCATTATTTTTATTTCCATATCTATTCTCCTTCAATGCTTTTAATGAATAATTCCTTTCCGCTTATTATCTCAAGATCTGTAGATCCGCAATATTCGCACACAAAGCGATTTTCCATAACCCGGAAGTCTTTTCCACAGCCTCTGCATTTCATTTTCACGGGAATGATCTCTATATCAATCTCTGCATTTTCCGCAACCGTCTCCCTGACACATTCCCTGAAGGCGAATTCAAAAATATCCGGGACAATCTGTATCAACTGACCGAAGAGAATATTCACTTTTGATACTTTTCCCAGCTTCCCGTTTTTTGCTGCCTCCAGCACAATGACTGATAGATCTTCCGCTACCTTTAATTCATGCATGACCTGTTTCTTAACATATCCTTGGCAGTTGTGAACCGGAGGGCATATCCAGGATGCGCTTCCCTCCTACTGAGGTATACAAGGTAACAAGATTTCTTTTATCCTGCACGATATCCCCGATGATTGCTGCTTTTTGTCCTGACGGATCCGATCTCATGATATCAAGAACCTTTTGAGCTTCACCGCTTTCTGTCACCAACACTACTTTCCCTTCGTTGGCAAGATAAAGCGGATCGAATCCAAGCATCTCGCATAAGCCCCTTACCGGTTCATCAACAGGAACTGAAGCTTCGTCAACCGTTATGCCAAGCCTGATCATCCCTGCCAGTTCGTTCAGCACAGTGGCTAATCCGCCCCTTGTCAGGTCGCGCATGAAAAGTATGCCATTGCTCTTCAACATTACACTGTTTATCAATCCATTCAATGAAGCACAGTCTGAGACTACCGGGGTGGTGAAGCTTAAGTTGTTGCGTGCCCCAAGAACAGCCAGCGCATGATTTCCCACGGATCCGTTTATTAAAATCCTGTCTCCCGGCTTTATCTCTTTACCTGTGCTGATATGCTCCCTGGCGGGATCCAGAATTCCTGTCCCGGAGGTGGTGATGAACAGTTTGTCGCATTTTCCTTTCTCCACGACCTTGGTATCTCCGGTAATTATCTTCACTCCCGCTTTTTGAGCTTCAACAGCCATTGATTCTACAACTGTTATCAGATCCCGGAGCAGGAAACCTTCTTCAATAATGAAAGCAGCAGAAAGATATTTTGGTACTGCCCCTGATACTGCCAGGTCGTTAACTGTGCCGCACACTGCCAGTTTGCCTATGTTACCTCCGGGGAAAAATATCGGATCGACAACATATGAATCAGTAGTAAAAGCTAATGTTCCGCCTGTATCTTTGATAATGGCAGAATCAGTAAGAGGTTCGGGCATACCAAAATTCTTACTGAATACATCTTCAATCAGTTTGTGTGTCAGCCTTCCACCACTTCCCTGATTTATAGTTATACGTTCATCCATTTATCATATATCTGAACCAGGTATTACATGTACCTTCATTTGACACCATACAGGCTCCTGTCGGATTTTCAGGGACACAGAGAGTTCCGAAAAGCGGACAGGCGGAAGGAGATTTTACTCCTCTGAGTATTTCTCCGCAAATGCATGAAGGGTCATCTTCGTCGTCAGTAACAACAGAAGAGATGATATTTTCTGCATCAAATTTCTCATATTTCATTCGCAGTTTCAGTCCGCTCACCGGGATTATTCCAAAGCCGCGCCAGTATGCGTTACACGGTTCGAAAACTTCTGATAAATTCTTCTGTGCCAATGCATTGCCCATTTCTGTCACTGCCCTGTTATACTGGATCTCCACTTTTGGTGCATTATCATTGTTTTGTCTGATCAGCATCAGTATCGACTGCATAAGGTCGACAGGCTCAAAGCCCGTTACAGTGCATCCCAGCCTGTATCTTTCAGGAATAAAATTGAAAATAGCTGAACCAGTTATTGCTGCAACATGTCCCGGACAGATGAAGCCATCTATGTTAACGCCATCCTTTATAATAGCTTCCATTGCAGGCGGCATTACTTTATGAGCATTTAATATGAAGAAGTTCTGCATTCCTGCAATCTCTGCCTGCTTAACTGTAACTGCTGTTCCGGGGGCAGTTGTCTCAAAGCCGATTCCGAGGAAGATTATCTTTTTTTCGGGATTAAGTCTTGCAATCTCCAGGGCTTCCAGTGCAGAAAAAACTATCCTTATATCTGCGCCCAATGATCTCTCTTTCTCCATGGATGAAGCTGAACCGGGGACCCTTATCAGATCGCCGAAAGTCGCAATTATTGAATTCTCCAGCTTCGAACAAGCTATAGCTTTGTCAATAAAGCTTTTACCGGTTACGCATACAGGGCAGCCAGGTCCTGAAACAAGCCTGATACACTCAGGAATAAGGGAGGCAATCCCAAACCTGTGAATTGCATTCGTATGACCACCGCAGACCTCCATAAAAGTATAATTCTTCCTCACCGACCTTGAAATCATATCTGCCAGCTTTGATATCACCTCTTTGTCCCTGTATTCATCAATATACTTCATGGTGTATCCTTCATAGCATTATTCATCTCTTCAATAATTTTGAGTGTTTCTGTCGCTTCCGCCTCACTGATCTTCTGAATTGCAAATCCGGCATGCAACAGAATATAATCTCCTGGTTTTGCATCTTCGATCAGATGCAGACCAGCTTTAAAAATCGATCCGCCGGCAGATACTTCTGCCATATTATCATTGATAGACATGATCCTTGCAGGAATACTAAGACACATTACTTTAATCTTTTTGCAGTAATAATTAACTGGCCCAATGAAATACCTCCGTCATTGGCCGGGACCAAATGATTAGTAAATACTTTGAATCTGTCCTTTTTTAAAATTTCAACCGATCTTTCCAGAAGATATTTATTCTGAAATACTCCGCCTGAAAGTACAACTTTATTCAGGGAAGTATCCATCCTTATCTTCCTCGATACCTGAAGGATGACCTGTGCAACCATATTATGAAATTTTGCAGCTATAACTGATACACTGCGATGCGGCATATCTTCCAGGATGGCTTTGAATGTTTCATCAAAGCTTATGATGTCTGACATCGTAAAAGGATATGACTCATCAGTTTTACTATCGATAGCAGATTCCAGACGCATTGGAGCTTCCGCATCAAATGTCTCTAAGGGACAAAGTCCGAGCAGAGCCGATACGGCATCAAAAAGGCGGCCTGCTCCAGAAGTAAGAGGGGTATTCACCTTCCCGACTATCATCTCCCTGACTGTCAGAAGCTTTGCATCTTCAATTGACCTGAAAAGAGGTACAGAACTGAAATCAAAGCTATCACCGAAATATTTATAGATATATGAGAATGCCATCCTCCAGGGCTCTGTTATTGCTTTTCCGCTTCCGGGCATAGGTATATATTCAAAATGATTGATCCGATTAAATCCCTTCAGGTCAGCAATCATGAACTCACCTCCCCAGATGTTCCCATCAGTACCATAACCTGTCCCGTCCAGACTGATGCCGATTACCTCTTCGTCGAGTCCCGATTCTGCCATACATGAGGCTACATGTGCATGGTGATGCTGAATCCTGAACAGGGGGATCCTGTGCTTTTTTTCAAGCATCTCACCATGCTGTGTTGAGAGATAGTCGGGGTGAAGATCACAGGTTATGCTGGCAGGAATGAACCTGAAAAGATCTGAGAACCTGTCAATTGTGTTCGTAAAGAAGTCATATGTGGATGAGTTTTTCAGGTCGCCGATATACTGGCTCATTATCGCCTGGCTTCCCTTCCCCACGCAAAAGCTGTTTTTTTGTTCTGCGCCAAGAGCCAGTATTCCTTCGACATACAGCTTCAGGTCAACCGGACGAGGGACAAAACCGCGTGAGCGACGCAGGATGCTTTGCTGATGATTGATTATCCTGACTACCGAATCATCCGCACGGTTTATGATATTCCTGTTGTAGCTCAGTATTGAATCAGCAACCGGAAACAGGTATTTTTCAGCTTCATCATCGTTAATAATTATGGGATCATCAGAAATATTGCCGCTTGTAAGTACAACAGCCGGTGTTTTCAATGACCTGAACATCAGGTAGTGAAACGGCATGTAGGGCAGCATTGCACCGGTTGTGTTAAGACCATTACTGACAGAAGGAGATAAAGCCTCTTTTTGTTTAAGTATAAGGATCGGCCTTCTCCAGGATGCCAGCTCTTTTTCTTCTTCACTACTCAGAAAACAGAATTTTTTTACTTCCGAAATATTTCTGAACATCACCGCAAATGGTTTTGCATCCCGGTCCTTTTTCAGTCTCAGCTTCCTTACGGCATCATCATTCAGTGCATCACACATCAGAAAATACCCGCCGAGTCCCTTGACAGCAACAATTTTACCTGAGGTGATCTGAACGGAAATTATTTCTACTATTTTCCTGAGGCTGGTGATACTTCGGGCAGGATCCTTATAATGATATACAGGTCCGCAGGAGTTACATGCTACAGGTTGTGCATGGAAACGACGATCCTGAATGTCTTCATATTCCTTTTTACATTTTTCACACATCCTGAAGCTTTTCATTGAAGTCTTTAGCCGGTCATATGGCAGAGCTTCAATGATTGTAAACCTGGGGCCGCAATTGGTGCAATTGGTAAATGGATATTCAATCCTTCGCGTATCATCTTTCATATCATCCAGGCAATCCTGACATACTGCGATGTCAGGACTAACTTCGGTTATCTGGTTCTCAACGTTTTTGCTTGCGGCAATTTTAAAACTGTCGTATTCTGAGAATTTTGTTTCGAATATCTCAATGGATTTTATTTGGGATGCAGGAGGAGCGCTCTGAAGAATATCATTGCTAAAACGGTCGATAGCCTTCATGTCTCCCTGTACTATCACGGATACTCCATCCGTTCTATTGTCGACTTCTCCAAGTAAGCCATGCTTTAAAGCCAGCCTGCAGATAAAGGGGCGGAATCCCACACCCTGTACCAGCCCTTTGATCAATATTTCATACCCGTGTATAATATCTCGAGATTTTTTGATCCGTCAGCCTTGATTTGTTTGTGCACATAATAGATGACACTCTCCAGCTCATTACACAGGTTCACATTATTAATGATCACATCGTTTGGAACCTTCAGAAGCACCGGGGCAAAATTCACAATCCCCTTTATACCTAAGCGGATCAGTTCGTCGGCAACCTCCTGTGCAGAGATCTCCGGAACCGCCAGGATCACAACTTTTACTTTGAATCTGTCGATGATCTCTTTAAGCCTCGATAATGAATAGACCGGAATATTAGAGCGGACCTTCTGCTTGAAGGGATCAATATCGAATGTCGCCACAATATTCATATTCCTCTGAAAGAACTGACCATGCTTTGACAAAGCGATACCCAGGTTGCCCATACCTATAAGAACTATATTTTGTTCTTTGTTGCGGTGAAAAATGTTTTCCATTACTTCAAGGAGTTCATTCGTATTATAGCCACCCCTTTTATTTCCTTTTATACCGAATTCCGAGAAGTCTTTTCGAACCTGTTCAGAAGTCACTCCTGTCTCATGTGCCAGGGTATATGAAAATACCTTTTCCACCCCCATCATCCTGAGTCTTGAAAGGCAAGCCCGGTAAAGAAATATTCTTTTCAGGCTATTTTTAATTATATATTTTGTGATTTGTTTCACATCAATTCATTTTTAATATTTCATTTTGCAAGTTAAATAATTCTATTTTAATATAAAAATATTTATTTATTTAATTGATTATATGCATTTTAACGTTTTTAATATTTTATTTATGGAAAATTATTGAGTTTTTTATTGTCTTTTATAGATACTGAATTTAATTTTATATGTGAATTCTATCACATAAATGAATTATTTAATTATAGATAAAGAAGAGTGGGATAGATTCCTCGGGAAATTATTATCGTCCTATACTGTATTTGCGAGTGTCAGTGACGAATTCGGCCAGGACTATGAGTTGATAAAACCGGAAGACATTTCAAGGATCACATATAATAAACCCAAACCTGCCACTCCCCTGAAAAGCTTCTTTCTTCCTGTAAAGGAGAATGTTACTTCCGGTATAATATCTGAGAAGCCAAGATTAATTATTGGAACACCGAATTGCGACATCCAGGGGCTTAAACTCCTGGATGAGATCTACCTCGATAAGGACTTCCTGGATATTCTTTATAAGAGACACCGCGATAATACAGTATTAATATCATCGGATTGTTTTGGCGTCGGGGAACATTGTCATTGTCTCTCATACAATATCATGCCTTATTCGACAGAAAATGCAGATCTGGCAATAATATCCATGAGTGGGAAAATTGTCCTCAGGATTCTTTCCACTAAAGGAGAGAATTTCGTGAAAGAGATCCCGGTATCAGATTCGCCTGAAAATGACAAGCTTTTATCATCGATTGAGAAAGAGCATCTGCTGACTGAAACAAGTCTGAAAGCTGCCAACAAGGGATTGCCCGATTCTGCTGCCACAGGCAAGCTAGTCAGAGGTGCAGGTGAAGAAGTCTGGAAGAAGCACTCAGCACGCTGTGTCTCATGCGGTGCCTGTACAACCATATGTCCCACTTGTACATGCTTCCTTCTTATCGACAAGCCCGGATTCGAAAAGGTAAAACAGATGGATGCGTGTCAGTATCCCGGTTTTGAAAGAACTGCGGGAGGAGAAGACGGATTGTTCGAGCTCCCGGTCCGTTTCAGGAACAGGTACATGTGCAAATATGCCTGGAAATCGGCTAAATTCAGGTCTACAGCTTGTACAGGATGCGGCAGGTGCATTGAGGCATGCTTAGGCAAAATAAATAAGAATGAAATATTCATGGAACTGGCTAAATCATAAAATATGACTAATGAGAAGAACATATATAAACCTCTGAAGTCCAAACTGATTGAAGTCATCGATGAATCGTCTCTGATAAAGACCTTTGTGCTTATCCCTGAGGAGGAGTTCGCATTTAAAACCGGCCAGTTCATTGAATTATCAGTCGATGGGATAGGCGAGGCACCCTTTACACCCTCCTCTTCTCCCCAGGTAACAGACAGACTTGAAGTTACAGTAATGAAAACGGGTTATGTCACTGAATATATGCATAATCTGAAACCCGGAGCATACATGGGAATCAGGGGTCCATACGGCAGAGGCTATCCGGTTGAATCATTCTTTGGCAAAGAAGTTCTTATTCTTGGAGGAGGCTGCGGCCTCGCTCCCATCAGATCGTTGCTTTACGCCCTGGAACACGTCAGGGACAAGCTCGAAAAAGTTATCCTGTGCTATGGATCCAAAACACCTGCAGACTGCATTTATAAACCTCTTTTCAACAGACTTAACAGCATAGAAAAATTTGAAGCTTATCGTACTGTTGACAGAGCCGATGGAGAGTGGGATGGTGCAGTTGGCGTTGCGACAAAACTCCTCGATAAGATAAAGGTAGACATAAAAAACTCTGTTGCAGTGGTTTGCGGACCTCCTATCATGATGAAATTTGGTACTTTAAGGATCCTGGAAATGGGTTATAAAGATGAACAGATATACCTTTCGATGGAAAAAAATATGTCATGCGGTCTTGGTAAATGCGGTCATTGCATGATGGGTGAATTTTTTGTTTGTAAAGACGGACCTGTTTTTACTTATAATGAGTTAAAAAATACTCCTGATATCTGGAAATAGAATATCAGGAAGATGAAAACCTCAATAATGCCAAACAATGAAGAGTGAAAGCACAAAAATAACGATAGAGGATCTGAAAAAAATCAGGTTTCTGGAAGGTTACACCGATGAGCAACTGAATACTATACTGCAAATGTGCACATTAAGAGAATTTTCTGTGAAGGATATTCTTTTTGAACAGTATGATGAACTTAGTGATGTTGGTATTCTGCTGGAAGGTACCTTGTCGTTAGGTATCAGTCTCCCTCATGAAAAAAGAATTCACCTGGGTACAATCGAAGAAGGGCAGTTATTTTCATGGTCCGCAGTATTCAGCCCTTATATATCAACAGCCTGGGTTATGGCTATGACGCCTGTAAAAGTGATTTCAATTGATGCTAAAAAACTTATAAATGAGATAGAAAAAGACTGCGGTTTTGGGTTGAAAACTATGTCCAAAATTGCTCAGACTATTTCGCACAGGCTTAGTGATACCAGATTCCAGCTTATGAATCAACTTATTATTTAATGATTATAATCAAGAATTATAAGTGCTACAGACATGACATTTTTATGCTTTTAAAATTAACTTATAAACCCCCATCCCAACCTTCCCCCAAAGGGGAAGGAGTAAATCATTTCCCCCCTGGGGGAGACAGGAAAGGGGGTATATGCACTTTTAAAGTATACCTGGTTCATAATAATTTTAATTAAGATATGGCCCAGAAGATACTGATAGATATGATCAAGCTGAGGGCAGTCATGGCTGAAAAGTCAGCACTGACATTGCCGGAGGCATATTTCTATCAGTCAGTTAATCAAAACGGATTAAAAACGATCCGTGAGCTTGCCACATTCAGGTTTACCTGCCGGAAATGTGAAGATGCTCCCTGCATAGCTGTCTGTCCTGCCGATGCCCTCGAAAAGGACAAGGATGGCGTAGTAGAACGGCATACTAACCTCTGCGTGTCATGCAAATCGTGCGTCACAATATGCCCTTTCGGAACAATGATGACTGATTTCTTCAAACACCACCGGAACAGGGACCTGTTTTATGATCTGAAAGAGACGAAGGAACTTGAGAGGTTCATTGCCGCATGCCCTGAAGGAACCGTAACGCTTACCGATGAGAATGAATCGCCGGAAAAAAATATTTACAGCCTGAACGAGAAAGTTCTTGTCAGAGAGTACCTTTATATAACAGAGAAAAACAAATAGTAAGAAAATGGCAGCCAGTCTGTTTTATTTCTTTGTCTTCCCCGGAATACTGTTTGCAGCAACAGTTGGAGCCTTGCTTTCCTGGTTCGACAGGAAGATCTCTGCCAGGGTTCAATTCCGCAAGGGCCCTCCCCTTCTGCAGCCATTTTACGATTTCTTCAAACTTCTTCTGGTAAAGGAAACAATTCTTCCGAAGCAAGGATCACCTTTGGTATTCCTTCTTGCACCTGTTCTTGCTGTTTTCGGTGCAGCAATGTCAGGAGTATTCATTCTGCTTCCATTGTTCAACATCACAACGGGGTTCCGCGGAGACCTGCTTGTGATCTTTTATCTGCTCACAGTTCCTTCATTTTCATACATAATCGGAGCACTGGCATCCGGGAATCCGCTTGCCGCAGTTGGGGGTTCAAGGGAGATGAAGCTGATCCTCGGCTACGAGGTGACATTTCTCCTGGTGATAGCAGGTGTGATAATGAAATGCGGACAACATTTTGACTTGAACACAATTATTCAGACCCAGCAGGATGGTTCTCCCTTTATAGGCAGTGTATCCGGGGTGATCTTGTTCATTGTGGCAATATTCTGCGTTCAGGCGAAACTTGCTCTCGTACCATTCGATATGCCGGAGGCTGAAGCAGAGATCACCGAGGGCATCTTCATAGAGTATTCGGGAGCCGCATATGCGATGATCAAGCTTGCGAAGTACATAATGTTCTTCATCCTTCCCGCTTTTATTGTTGCCTTATTGATGGGGGGATTCAATCTGCATGGAATCAATATTTTGTGGGCAGTACTTAAGGTAATTGCAGTCGTTCTTCTCCTTACACTTATTAAAAACACAAATCCGAGGTTAAAAATAAAGCAGGCGATAAAGTTCTTCATGATATGGATGAACCTGCTTGCCGTTATTGCGCTGGTACTTATTGCTTTTGGTTTATAATTGTACAGTCATGGGATTTAAAAGTTATTGCTTCAAAAAGTCATTGTGGGTCTTCCATTTCGGAGGAGCTTCCTGCAATAACTGCGATATCGAGATCCTTGACTGCCTTACTCCAAGGCATGATCTTGAACGCTTTGGCATTTTGCTGGTGGGAAGTATCAGGCATGCTGATGTTCTGCTGGTAAACGGAATAATAAACCATCACGATAAGGAAAGGCTGATTGAAATATACAACCAGGCTCCAAAACCGATACTTGTTGTTGCCATAGGAGCATGCGGATGCACAGGAGGATTATTTACTGAAAGTTATACGTTTGCAGGACCTGTTGACAAGGTCATTCCTGTCAATGCATATGTTCCGGGATGTCCTCCAAAACCGGAGGCTATAATTGCGGGGATAGTGAAGCTTGTGAATAACTCATAAATAAATGGATACGAAAACAATCATAGAGGAGTTCAAGGGAGAATTCATGGGAAACATTCTTGAAGAAGTGACTAAGAATGAGAGGCGAGTCATAATTACAATTAAACCCGATTCCCTGTTAAAGGTTGCGGATTATTTGTACAAGAGAGCCGGTTTCAGGTTTATCATTGCATCTGCAATACATACTAAAAGGGGATTTGAGATCCATTATCATTTCAGCAAAGATGAAATAGGCCTGATACTAAATATCCATGTGATTCTTGACCGGGAGAAACCTCAGATTGAATCACTGTCGAATATGTTCAATGCTTCAAACTGGATAGAAAGAGAGATGCATGAGCTTTTCGGGATAGATTTCCTTAATCATCCAAACCAGGAGAAGCTGATATCAGAAGGGAACTGGGCAGAAGGCGTTTATCCTCTCAGGAAAGAATTTAAATAGATCTGGAAAACAAGATGAGCAAGAAAACACTCATACCGATCGGACCTTACCACCCATTACAGGAGGAGCCTGAGCTATTCAAGCTGTACTGCGACGGAGAGATCGTTAAGGATATCAAGTGGGAAACAGGATATAATCATCGTGGCATTGAAAAACTAAGTGAATCAAAGACTTACGAACAAGTATTTTTTCTGGTTGAACGAATATGCGGTATCTGCTCAAACTCTCATCCTTTTGCCTTTGCCAATGCAGTTGAAGAGATTGCTAATATAGAGATCACGAACAGGACAAAATATATAAGATCAATTATCGCAGAATTGGAACGTATTCACAGCCACCTGCTGTGGGTAGGGTTGGCAGGACATTTTCTTGGTTACAATACAGTGTTCATGTGGGCCTGGAAATACCGTGAACCCACTCTTGACCTTTTTGAGATGATCACAGGCAACAGGAACAGCTATGGCATGTTCAAGGTGGGAGGAGTCAGAAGAGATATAGAAGAGTCAAAAATCCCTGTTATTCAGAATGTACTTGACGACATTAAGAAAAAGACTGATCTGCTTGCCGGAGCCGTGATGGATGATCCGGTCATACATGCAAGAACTAAGGGAGTTGGGATACTGACCCTGCAGGATGTCATTGATTATGGGGCAGTAGGTCCTACTGCAAGAGCATCAGGTTTGGAGATAGATGTCCGGAAAGATGATCCCTATGCAGCATATCCTCTTGTAAACTGGAAAGTGATTACTGCACAGGCGGGAGATGTCTTTGCCAAAGCCGAAGTGCGTTTGCTGGAGATGTACGAATCGATCTCAATCATAGAACAGTGCCTTGCCGGTCTGAAAAAGGAAAAGGAAGGCGACATTGAAGTAAAAGTCAGGGAGATACCGGAGGGTATAGGCAACGGGCGTGCTGAAGCACCCCGCGGAGAGGTTTTCCACTTTGTCATGTCCGACGGATCCACCTCTCCTGTAAGGCATAAGATAAGGGCTCCCAGTTATGTGAATATCGCGACTTTCCGAAAATCGTGCATCGGGCAGACTATTGCTGATGCGACAATTTCACTGGCAGCGGTTGATCCTTGCTATTGCTGTACTGAACGCATGGCTGTTGCATATGATATTCATTCGGGTAAAAAAATATTGAACGCTGAAGAGTTGATCAGCATATCAGTAAAAAGAACTAGAGAAATAAAGGACTCTGATTAAGAATAAGAAATGGACCTAATTTTCAGCTTGATTTTTCTGCCGGTTGCGGTCGGACTCCTGCTCTTCCTGATACCAGATAAATTCAGGACGGTAAAGGGAATAATCGCATTGCTTATCATCATCAATACGGGACTTCTGTCAGCTTCCATATATACCTTTGGCAATCAGGTATTAAATCTGGGTGAAATTTCCCCCACATTAGGTCTCGATATTTCCGATCTGAATATCTCTCCCCATTTCCTTGAACAAATATCATTCAATCAGGACAGCCTTAGCAGGCTGATAATAGTCTTTATAAGCCTGTTTGCATTCCTGATTGCCTTATATTCACTCGTTTACATAAAAGAAGGCAGAGTCAGAAATTATTATCCTTTTCTTCTCATTACTCTGGGATGTGCCTATGGCGCTGTACTTTCCGACAACATGCTTTTATTTCTTGCATTCTGGGGAGCTCTTGGTCTGACTCTCTACAAGCTGATACACGGCCACGATGAAGAGAGTTCTGCTACTGCAAAGAAGACACTTATACTAATTGGAGCATCTGACAGCATCATGATCCTTGGCATTGCAATTATCTGGAAGATGACTGGTTCGCTGAGCATGACTGAAACATCATTGCAGGCGACTAATATTCTTACGGTTGTTGCTTTCTTTTCACTTCTCATCGGAAGCTTTACTAAAGCCGGAGCATTCCCGTTTCATACCTGGGTGCCGGATTATGCACAATGTGCTCCTGCTTCTTCATCAGCATATCTTCCTGCATCGCTGGACAAGCTCCTGGGCATCTACTTTCTTGCAAGGATAACCACCGGGATGTTCAAAATGAGCGACTGGATGTCAGTCCTGCTTTTATCCATCGGGGTAATTTCAATAATCGCTGCAGTCATGATGGCGCTTGTCCAGCATAACTATAAGCGCCTGCTTGGTTTTCATGCAGTCTCGCAGGTCGGGTATATGATCCTCGGCTTCGCATTAGGCTCCATGATAGGTGTTGCTGCAGGATTGTTCCATATGGTCAACAATGCGATATATAAAAGCGGATTGTTCCTCTCAGCCGGGTCGGTTGAGTACAGGACGGGAAAGGAAGAGATCGACGATCTGGGCGGTCTGGCAAAAGCAATGCCTGTAACTTTCATATCTACATTGATATTTGCAATGTCAATTTCCGGAGTTCCACCCTTCAATGGCTTTGCATCAAAATGGATGATCTACCAGGGAATTATTGATTTTGGCTCAGGACCCGGTATAGCCAGCAAGCTATGGGTTTTATGGCTTGCACTTGCAGTTCTTGGGTCAGCACTTACACTGGCAAGCTTCATTAAACTCGTCGGAGGGATCTTCCTGAGCCGGCGGAGACCTGAATTTGCAAAAGTAAGGGAAGTTCCGGTGCTCATGTGGCTGCCTCAGGCTGTTCTTGCTCTCATCTGTGTTGTATTTGGAGTGTTCGCCACTGGATATGTTGTACCTAAGCTCTTTATGCCTGTATCCGGAACATTCGCATTTGTCGGATTCTGGAATTCATCACTTGTGTCATGGCTTGTTATTGTTTCAATACTTGCAGGCATAATTGTCTACCTCGCTTCCAGTTTAAAGAGATTCAGGACCGAGGATAGCTTCATTGGAGGAGAAAAAATTCAGGACAGGACACAGTATGCAACAACAGAATTTTACAAGACCTTTGGCGAGTTCTGATTTCTCTCCCTGATCTATAAAAAGGCTGAAGAGAAGTGGTTTGACATTTATGATCTGGGAAAAAGCTTCGTGCTCTGGGTAAGTCATTTGTTCAGCAAGGCACATACAGGTGTTTTGCCCGGATATATTATCTGGGTAATTGCCGGATTGATTATTATGCTCCTTATTATGATATAATTAATAAAAGATAAATGGAACTGGAACTGGCAATATCAATAATAACAGGATTTATGATTATAGGGGCATTATTTGCTATTCATGCAAAGGATCTTCTTTCTTCAGTAATTGCCTGTGGTATTGTAGGATACAGCCTGGTTATATGTTTCCTGCTGCTGAAAGCGCCTGATCTTGCTATTGTACAGATAGTTGTTGATACAATTACCCTTATAATAATGGTTGCCGTGGTTCTCGACAGTTCCAGGGAGGAAAAATATATAAAACTTGATACGCAGGGATATGTCAACGCTGCAACCGGAGTTTTACTGATAGGCGTATTACTCTGGTTCTTTATTGCTTCGATCCAGCATCTTGATGTACTTGGGAAAAGTACTTTAAGAATGGCAGGTCCCTATATCGAAGGAGCTGCACAAAAAACCGGAAGTGCCAATCTTGTAACAGGGGTAGTTTTTGACTTCAGGGGATATGATACTATGGGTGAGGCAGTTGTTCTTGTCACTGCTGTTCTTGGTGTGCTTACAATTTTAAGGTTAAAAGGTAAAAAATAGAAATTAAAGACCCCCTACCCGACCTTCCCCCAGAGGGGAAGGAGAAGTTAAAAAACATTTCCCCCTTGGGGGAAAATGAAAGTGGGTAAAATTAAAAGACGAAAGAAGAAAAATGAAAGGGATGACCCTCATAGTAAAAAAGACTTCTCAGCTTATCGCGGGGATGATCTTCATGTACGGAATTTATGTCATTGTACATGGGCATCTTACTCCAGGGGGAGGATTCGCAGGTGGTGTCATTGTAGCAGGATCACTCATTTTTATCACACTTGCCTATGGAGGTGATTTCCTGAAGCTTATAAAGGAAGAAGCAGGAACGACAATTGTTGAAAGCCTGGCTACCCTGATGGTAATATCGATTGCCGGAGCAGGCTTCTTCTTCGGGACCCATATCTTTTTCAATAACTTTCTGCCAAAAGGCGTTGTTGGACATCTTGTTAGTGCCGGGGTTTTGCCACTCTACAATATTTTTGTCGGGACGGAAGTGGCTGCATCAATATTCATAATATTTCTTTCACTGATAATCTTCAAGGAGGAGTCACCGCAATGATCGCATATATAATGTGTTTCATATTATTTCTGGTGGGATTGTACGGAGTAATTACAAGGCGCAACCTTGT
>JAPLDY010000147.1 GCA_026391595.1 Bacteroidia bacterium | reverse complement strand
GAGATTTGTAAGAATCCCCTCCTGGGAGGGGGAGGGGTGGGTTTCGTATACTGAATCTCAACCCACCACTAGCCCCTCCGGGGAGGGGAATTTTTAATATATTCTAGGATATCATTTTTGCGTTCAGCCCCAAACCACTTTATCTCCTTATCCCTCGCCCACCACGTCATCTGACGCTTTGCATACCTTCGGGTATTTCTTTTAATAAGTTCTATGGCTTTTTCCCTTGAGATCTTTCCTTCAAAATGATCAAATAACTCCCTGTAGCCAACACTGTTGAGTGCATTCAGGTTCCTGAATTCAACAAGACCCCGTGCCTCTTCCTCCAGTCCGTCAGCAATCATTTTATCGACTCTGTGGTTTATCCTATTATATAACTCCTCCCTTGTCCTTTCAAGTCCTATCTTAAGTACATCAAAATCCCTATGCCTTTTTTGCTTCTTAAGGAAGGAGGAATAAGGCCTGCCTGTCGTTTCACAAACCTCAAGAGCTCTTAGTATCCTTTTAGGATTTTTGAGATCGACCTTTTCATAATGGTCAGGATCGAGAATTTTAAGAGCCATTCTTAAGCCTTCAATACCCTCTTCCTTATATATAATGGTATACTTTTCGCGGATAGCCTGATCAGTATCAGGAATATCATCGATACCGCTGCATACTGAATCGATGTACATGCCTGAGCCTCCTGTCATAAGAACATGGTTATTATTTTCAAACAGTACGGGAAGCAGGTTCAGCACATCTCTTTCATAGAGGCTTGAGCTATAATAGTCTTTTATTGAAATGAACCTTATAAAATGATGTGTTATTTCATTAAGCTGATGGTCTGTGGGTACTGCAGTTCCGATTTTCATCTCACGGTAGAACTGGCGTGAGTCGGCTGCAACGATTTCACAACCGAATTGACGTGCAATTTCAATTGAAACATCAGTCTTCCCGACCCCGGTCGGACCAAGAAGGACTATCAGCATATTTTTCATTGGATTCTTTTCGCAGGACGATTATTCCTCATCCTCGGTAGCGACATCTTCACCCTCCAGGTCATCTAATGTCTCTTCATCATCTTCATTCAGGAAGAGATCATCAACTTCGGGTTCATCCTCATCCTCTTCATCATCGGATACAACTATATTATTATATAGCTTTCTGGAGTTGCTTCCGAATATCACCTGTTTGGGAGGTATCCCTTTTGAATTTGTGCATGAAGGATATTCCTGATCTGCAGCCTCCTTGGCTTCGCCTGTATATTCGACGAAAAGCGCCCTGTCGTTGAAGAAGTCGAAGACATACAGCAGTTTCTGGTTTTTACGGAATATGATATCCTCGAGGATAGCCACCTCCATGGTTGAAGAGCCTGTTCCCATGTCGAAGAGTGTGAATTCCTCTTCTTTCTCCCAGTTGTCTGTTGCCAGGTAGAATGATGCCATTTGCGACTTGTCGAATTCAAGTTCGTCCTGGATCATATTATGGAAATCCATCAAAGTGTGCGAGTCAAGGAATTCAAATTCTCTCACAAACGACTCATCCTCATCAGATAACACTACAAATTTGTAAACCATAACTATTGTTGCTTCGAAGGGTGCAATATAATATTTTTTATTTTACAATATTCCGGCAATATTTTTTTTTAGAAGAAAATCGACTGTGTCTGTTCCATCTGCATAATCCCATAGTGCAGGCGATTGAGCACTCCCGAAAGATAAATAGTTTCTTCCGATTATGCATTGTATTTTCTCACTCTGTTCTTCAATGATCTGCTGCATAGCATCCGATGATCTAAAATAATTAAAATAAAGAACAGCCACCAGAGACGCAATCCCTTTGTTTTCTTTTAGCAGAAGGAATCCGGTATCAATGAAATTTTCCTTGTTAACAAGGGAAACCGCTTTAATAAAATCATAGTTGTTGGCATATTTGGTATGGGTGATAAGACCTGAAAATACTTTCCAGTTTTCAGTCAGGTGTGAAAAGTCGTATCCAACGGGAACAAAAAGCTTCGAAACATTCCGGCATCCAAGCCCGAAATATGAAAAGATATCTGTGCCGAGTGACTGAAGCTCCTGCGCGGTTTCAAATCCATCAAGAATGGCAATGCTGTTCCTGTTCTTCCTGATTATGTTAGGATATTTACCGAAATAGTGCTCGAAATATCTTGAAGTATTATCGCTTCCGGTGGCAATAACCACATCAAATCCTGATAGAGTATCTTCAGCAAACCTGATCATTTTTCTGAATTCCGGATTGATATCACATAAGATGTCACCGATGAAAACCATCAGGTCATGATCCTTTGAACTTGTTTTCGCTACAATGTTATTGCCGGTAATCAGAACAGAAAGGAAGTCGTGGAATCCAACCAGGGGGATGTTGCCGGCCATAATAACTGCAATATTCATCGGCCGATAATCATTATTAAGCAGAGGATAGGCGCCGGTCCATTTCTTCAGATTCCCCTCCGTCAATTCATTCGAGATAGCATTTACCGCCATCCTTACATTCTCAGGAGTGAACCATGGATTCTTCAGATGCTGGTTTTTAATAAGGTATTCTAACCGTGAAGTGTACTCAGAAGGTTTGCCTTCAAGCGCATCACTGAGAATACTTCCAAGGGAAGAAAATGATTCTATTCGTTCGTTTAGATTCATGTATGATTAAACAGCTATGCAAATGTAAGGAAAAATAGCCTTCTTACATGCACTCATCCCCCAAACCCCCTTCCCTACTGAAGTATGGAAGGGGGGCTTAATTCATTGATATTAAATAAGATCCCCCTCTTTCCGCCAGCCGGCGGAGAGAGGGGGAAAAGAAGGGGGTGAGTACATGCTGCCCTATTTTAAAGTATAATGCACCGGAAGCGTAAAGTGATATGCCACCGGCCGGCCTTTGACATAAGCAGGTTTTTCGAACTGGGGGAGCGAGTTAACCACTCGGAGGGCTTCATTATCACAATCAGGATCGATCCCTGTAACTATTTTCGCATCAACAACCTTGCAATCTTTGGTTAAAATGAATCCGACAACGACCCTTCCCTGTATCTTCTTCTTTTTTGCAGATTCGGGGTATGACATATTCTTGCCCAGGAAGTTGCTCAGAGCTTCACTGCCTCCCGGGAATACGGGGAAACAATCGACTCTGAACCATATCGTATCTCCATTCGTGACATTATATGGTAATGGTGATGGAGGTGATGTAATTTCCTCAATTGCAATTTCAGCAGGTTTTGTTTTTCCCTTGCAGGAAGGGACTACTGCAATAACAATTGCAATCATTGGGAGAATTGTCAGCCATTTTAAGATTGCATTCACTGATACTTTTCTTTTCATTTTCATTTTAAGGTAAATAAATTTTACCCTAAATTAGTCATTTTAATGCAAATGTGACCGGAACCATATACCATACCGGTACAGGCTTGCCACCCTGTTTGCCGGGTCTGAATTGAGGAAGTGTTGAAGCAACCCTCATAGCTTCGGCATCAAGACTTGGATCTACTGCTTTTATAACCGATATCTGCTCTACGTTACCTTTTGCCGAGATACAGAATCTGAGGATCACACGTCCAGTTATTTTATTTGTTTTTGCATATTCGGGATAATTCACATTTTTAGCGAAAAAACTCAGCAAAGCCGTGTCACCGCCAGGGAACATAGGCATCTCCTCAACCACAACAAATGGCTCTGATCCGGTTCCTTTTGTCTCCTGGACAACAACAAAATCTGCAGGTGGCGGAGGCGGCGGTGGTGGGGCGAGTGTTGCAACATCCGGAAGTTTGCCACCAAGAGCAAAAGTGATCGGCACCATATACCATACAGGTACATCTTTGCCTCCCTGCTTTCCGGGTTTGAAAGCAGGCAGGGTGGAAACTACCCTTGCTGCTTCAGCATCAAGTTCAGGACTGACACCTTTAAGAACTGTAATCCGGTCGACATCTCCTGTTTCTGTGACGCAGAACCTGACTATTACCCTTCCCTGGATATTGTTTTCCTTTGCAATTTGCGGGTACTTTGTGTTCTCAGCAAGGTATCTGAGTAATGCGGTGTCACTGCCGGGAAACATTGGCATCTCCTCGACTACCACAAAGGGCTCCTGTTCACCGCTTTTTGTCACCGCGGCTGTAGATGTGGGAGTTACTTCTTCCATAATTATATCGGAGTTAGTAATCTTTTCCGAACAGGTGGAAAATAAAATCAGCAGAACTGCCAATCCTGGCACAACCAGAAGTATCTTAAGGTTTGCCAGTGCTTTGGAACGTTTTTTTGTCATCATGATCATTCGTTTTTTTATTAGTGTTGGATTTGAGAAGCTGTTGGAAGGATTGAAGATCCTGGCTCTGAAGACCTGATTCATGACAAGTCCCTGGTAGCTGTGTACCGGTATTCCTGAATTGAGGCACTCCTCGTCAGCCTGGTATTCATGCACTGCACGCAGCGACCTGTCGAACATGTAAATGAATGGATTGAACCACTGTACAACCTTTAGTAATTCTGAAAGGATGATGTCAACGAAATGGAAGCGGTCCAGGTGTTTTTGCTCATGTCTGATTATTTCTTCAGCTTCGTCAGGTTCAAGGCTTCTATCGATGAAAATATGACCGAACGCTGAGAATCCGGAGGTCCTTGAATTGGAGAGGCTTATAATGTTTTTCTCATCTCTTTTTTGTCTGGTGATGAGCATCAGGAGGCTTATGATCTCAATCATGAGCTTTAGTCCGGCAGCTATCAGACCGGTAATGTAGATGATCAGTAACAGGTACTGCCAGTCGAAAGAGAAACTTTCTGAGGAGCTTCCTGCTGTTGTTCCGGTTATTGTCATTCCTGTAAGGTCACGGCCGAAAACCTGGAGGTCATTCGGCTGCCTGGTTTCTATTGAGATAGCAGGCAGAATCAGCGACAGTGCAAAGGAAAGGAGGATGAATATCCTGTTTCGGCTGTACATTGTATCGCGGCTGAGGAACGAGTAATAAATAATATAGAGTACCGTCATACACAGTGCCGCCTTTACCATATATATTAGTAGTGGGTTCATTTATCAGCTTTTTGTTTTTTTACCTCATTTTCCATGATCTTCATAATCTCTTCCATCTCCCTGACGGAAATTCTGTTCTCCTTTGCAAAAAAACTGACCATCTTCCCGAAGGAGTTTGAAAAATAGTCATTGACAAAGGTGCTTAGATGCGATTCAGAATATTCGTCTTTTGAGACTATCGGATAATATTCGTGGGTTCTTCCATATGCCTTATGGTCAACGAAACCCTTGTCCTGAAGTATGCGGACAATAGTGCTTACCGTGTTATATGCAGGCTTGGGTTCGTCAAAATGTTCAAGGATATCCTTGACGAATCCTTTTTTCAGTTTCCACAGGACCTGCATTACCTGTTCTTCAGCCCGGGTCAGTTCTCTCATAACGTTTTTCTTAATTCGATTTTTTGAATGTTCGGTAGTTCTTACTTATTTAAATCGTAATCAGGTTAACAATTCCAAATATATAACGAAATAATTAGTTATGCAACTAAAATCTTAATTATTTTAATTTTTTTTCTTTCCGTAACCTATGCGAGTAAAAAATATTTCAATATTGTATTGTTCTACAATGCCTTATGTCATAGGGACAAAGGAGAAGGGGTTCAGATATGTTTAAATATGTAATTACAATTATTAAATCAATGTTTTCAGGTACATAAAAAAGTAGTACTTTTAATCTTTATATAAGAAGGGTAAAGTATGCCGTTGGACAAAACGAAATTAATAAGGACAGGCCTTTTCTGGGAAAACCTGAGGATAGCTGTGCGTGCGATAATGTCGAACAAGTTAAGAGCTGTGCTGACGATATGCATTATTGCTTTCGGGATAATGGCTCTTGTCGGAATACTTACATCGATAGATGCTATCAAATCATCATTGACCAGTCAGTTTACGATGATGGGAGCAAGCTCTTTTACAATTACATCCCGGGGTATGAATGTACAGATCGGCAGCGACAGGTACAGGGCAAAGAACTATTCCAGGATATCCTATAGGGAGGCTAATGAGTTCAAGGAAAGATTCAAAGAGCCCGCCTGGGTTTCTGTCTCCTTCAATGCATCCGGCATGGCAACTTTAAAATATGGAACCGAAGAAACAAATCCCAATATTGAGCTCACCGGAGTTGACGAAAACTTTTTATCAGTGAGCGGCTACCAGATAAATAAGGGAAGAAATTTCAGCGTCGATGATATACAGATGGGCAGGAGGATGGTTCTTCTCGGCAGTGAGGTAGCAGGTGACCTTTTTCCCACTGGCATTGAGCCGGTAGGACAGGAGATCTCGGTAGCTGGTCTTAAGTTTGAAGTAGCCGGATTGATGAAAAGCAAAGGAGCCAGCCAGATGAGCAGCGACAAGGTCTGTTTTATTCCTGTCACCACTGCACGTCAGTATTTTTCACGATCGAATATGAATTTTAATATCACGGTCATGCCATTCAAGTCAATTAACCTTGACCTTCTGACCGGAGAGGCTGAAGCAGAGTTCAGGGTGGTTCGCAACCTTGATCCCAGGGATGAATCCGACTTCAATGTTTCCAGAAGCGATAACCTGGTGGCACTTCTTCTTAAGAATATTAAATATGTAACACTGGCAGCTACTATTATAGGGATAGTGACCTTGTTCGGAGCGGCTGTTGGACTCATGAATATCATGCTTGTATCAGTAAGCGAGCGTACCCGGGAGATAGGTGTAAGAAAAGCAATAGGCGCTAAGCCAAAGACCATTCAGAACCAGTTCCTTTTCGAATCTATCCTGATCGGTCAGATGGGTGGAATCTTTGGCATCATTCTTGGTATTCTCATCGGAAATATTGTATCTGGGATACTTAAATCACATTTTATAATTCCATGGATATGGGTAATAATGGGTGTAGTGGTATGTTTTGTTGTAGGAATCGTGTCAGGTTATGCACCAGCATTGAAAGCCGCAAACATTGATCCCATAGAAGCTTTAAGATACGAATAAAAACAGGAATATGGAAAAACATGTAATTCAGGAAGAACTGAAAAATTGTCCGGGTATCATCTATTATCCTGATACCAACAAGCTTGAACTGGTCGGACGGTCGATACCTGAAAATCCGGAACTGATATTCAGGCGTCTGGATGAATGGATCACCTTTCATTTTGAAAAGAATAAAGAGCTGAACGTAACTATACAGCTGGAATATATCAACAGTGGCTCTTCAAAATATCTCTATGAGATTTTGAAAAGGCTGACCGGTTTTGGCCGTTCCGGAAATATAGTAAAGCTGAAATGGCTTTATGAAGAAGATGATGAGGCAATGCTGGAGCTTGGAGAACATTACCGCGACACCGCAGGTATTCCTCTGGAAATTGGCATGATAGTATAATATATAGGTATATATAATAAAAAGGGACCTGCTGAAGGTCCCTTTTTCTTTTATACTTTATTACAAATTGTTACTTCACCGTACTCATATGTGCAATCAGATCAAGAAGCTTGCAGGAGTAGCCCCACTCGTTGTCATACCAGGCAACAACCTTGACAAAATTATCATTTAGAGAAATACCTGCTTCTGCATCAAAGATAGAGGTACGGGGGTCACCATTAAAGTCGCTTGAAACAACAGCATCTTCCGTGTATCCCAGAATTCCTTTAAGCGGACCTTCAGAAGCTGCCTTCATGGCTTTCTTGATATCCTCGTAGCTTGCAGGTTTCTCAAGACGGCAGGTCAGGTCAACAACTGAAACATTGATTGTAGGTACCCTGAATGACATGCCGGTAAGTTTACCTTTAAGTTCGGGGATTACTTTGGTTACTGCTTTTGCTGCGCCTGTCGAAGAAGGAATGATGTTGGCTGAAGCAGCACGGCCACCTCTCCAGTCCTTATTGGATGGGCCATCTACAGTTTTCTGTGTCGCAGTAGTTGAATGAACGGTCGTCATGAGCCCTTCGACAATTCCGAAATTGTCGTGTAGGACCTTGGCAAGAGGGGCAAGGCAGTTGGTAGTACAGGAAGCATTTGATACAAACTGCATGTCTGCCTTGTATTTATCCTGGTTAACACCCATTACGAACATTGGGGTATCATCCTTTGAAGGACCTGACATTACAACATGCTTTGCACCTGCTTTGATATGTCCCATTGCAGTTTCTTTGGTAAGGAAAAAACCTGTGCATTCAAGTACATATTCAGCGCCTACCTCATTCCACTTCAGGTTTGCTGGATCCTTCTCGGCAGTAACGCGGATGATCTGTCCGTTTACGATAAGTTTACCGTCCTTAACTTCCACTTTCCCGTCGAATTTACCGTGCACAGTATCGTATTGGAGCATATAAGCAATATAATTGACTTCGAGGAGGTCGTTAATTCCTACTATCTCCATATCGTTCCTCTTCATGGCAGCCCTGAAGGCCAAACGGCCGATCCTGCCAAAACCGTTAATACCTACTTTAATTTTTGACATACCTGTATAATAATTTGGTTAATAAATCGAACGACAAAATTAGCAATTTCCCGATAACAAACAAGGGAGGGAAAGTATCATTTATTTTTTGTTCTTCCGGAACAGGTTCGAAAATTTTGTTTCCTCGGGATGGAGCGGATCGATGATTACACCAAACCTATAACTGACGAATAATGAGAAGAATACAGCTTTATTGTCAGCATCTGCCATTATTGGTATTGATTTTGGGAAGGCATTTATCTGCACTCCGGCTTCAATAGCATGAATAACCTTATCCTGCTTGCTGTATTCAAAATTGAATCCGCCCTTGGCATAGATCCCAGGAAGAACTTTTATCTCGTTAATACCCTTTAAGACTGAAGCCTTGCTGTAAATATCTGACGGATCATGGATAGAGACCCCGAATTTTTCATCCTTTATCTCATAATCTGTAACCGTGATTGGGTAGAGGACCTTGTAATATATAGGTTTATAAAAAGCAAGCACGGGACCTGCCGAATAGAAATACCTGACGGCAACGCCTCCCAGATCAGCCTTCTGATAGATCTCGTGCTGATGCCCTATACCTGCCCTCAAAAAAAATGCCGAGTTGAGCTTACCAAAGACAAAGGTTCCTGTTCCGGTAGTATACGGATTGCTTATCTTGTATTCCTTGGGATGCTTTAATGTTCCAAGATCTATCTCGAGAAGCCTCTTATTGAGATAACTCTTCCTTTTGGCTTCGCGATAGCTGACTCCAAGACCATCGGAATTAAGTAGTATGGCAAAGGATCTTTCGTTCCGGAAAAAGACTGCTTGCTGTTCATCGATTTCCCCCTGCGCAAAAAGCGAAACTGCACCAAACGACAATACAACCGCTATTAAAAGCAGTTTCTTCATATCCGGATTAGCTTATCAGCCGACCTGTTCGGTCTGACTATTATCAGCATTGCTGTAAGCCGGGCATGCTTCCTTGTTACAGGAACTCAGTGCCAGGGCAGCTACGAAAGCAACTATCAGTAAAAAAGCGAATTTTTTCATACAGAATTCAATTATTAAAATACAAAAATAACCTTTTCACGAAAAAAACAACATTTGTGCCGGTAATAATAATTAACCACGCTAAATTAACACTTAAACGTGGAAAAAGGTTCAGAAATTGTTTTAACAACATGAACTCATCCCCCAACCCCCTTCCCTGCAAGGCAAGGAAGGGGGTAATGTCAAGACATGGTTTACACAACCCTCTTTGCTTCAGCAGAGAGGGGGGTATGGGGGGGTGAGTGCATGAAACTATCAACCTTTTTAACTTAAATTTGTTATCTGTTTAAATAACACTTAAGTCAACATGAAAACTAAAATTTTATCATATTTGTCACTTTTAATACTTCTTGCGATGGGAACAGAATCTTTTTCACAGGGGAAACTCTCTTTTAATGATCTCACGAGGGCAGAATCGGCTGTTATCAAAAATAAAGGCACGGAGATGCCATTTACGGGAAAATTCGTGGACTACAGGGAAAGTGGCACTTATATATGTAAACAATGCGGGGCTGCGCTTTATCATTCTTCTGATAAGTTTTTATCAGACTGCGGCTGGCCAAGCTTCGACAATGAGATTCCAGGTGCTGTAAAAAGAACCACGGATGCCGATGGATTACGTACTGAAATTACATGTGCCACATGTGGCGCACACCTTGGTCATGTGTTTGAAGGTGAACGTCTTACTGCAAAAAACATTCGGCATTGCGTCAATTCCGTATCTCTTGATTTTGTTCCTTCACAACTCGGGCAAGGCCGATATGGGACTGCCATCTTCGCAGGTGGATGCTTCTGGGGTGTTGAGTATTTCCTTCAGAAACAACCGGGAGTGATTTCGGTAACATCAGGCTACACCGGAGGCCATGTGAAGAATCCTTCCTACAAGCAGGTCTGCACAGGAACCACTGGACACGCTGAGGCGGCGAAGGTGATATATGACCCTGAAAAAACAAATTATGAAAAACTGCTGAAGCTGTTTATGGAGATCCATGATCCTACACAGGTAGGAGGACAGGGTCCCGACCTCGGCGACCAGTACCGGTCTGAGATATTCTATATGAATGATGAACAAAAGAACATCGCGGAAAAGAATATCAATATACTTAAATCCAAAGGTTATAAAGTGGCTACGGCAGTTACAAAAGCCTCAGAATTTTTTGATGCAGAAGGCTATCACCAGGACTATTATTTCAATAATGGCAAAGTGCCATATTGTCACGGGTATACAAAAAGATTCTGATACTCTCTTAAAAAGACTTAAAAAACATCCTCATTTGTACCTCATAGTCGGACAATCAATTAACTTTAGCAAGTTTTATTGATCTCTTCCGAACTTTATGAATTATAATAACTATACCAGAAAGCCTTCTGTCCGGCGCAGGACAAAAGTCTGGTTCCTCTTTCTTGGCATCCTGCTCACTGTTGTTGTGACTTATTCAGGCAGGAAGGCCTTGAAATACACATCAACTGATAAATACTGCATGTCGTGTCACATACATCCTATAGCAGATCAGAGCTGGAAGATGTCTACACATTATAATAATAGTCCGGGAGTAATTGTAAGATGTACTGATTGCCATCTTCCGCCAAAAGGAGATGGGTATTTTTTTGCTAAGGCAAAGACCGGACTTAAAGATGTCTATGGATTCTATTTTAAGGATAGTACAAAGTTCGACTGGGAGAAAAAAAAGCTTCTTGAATACGCTAAGGGTATTGTCTATGAGAAATCGTGTCTTGAATGCCACCGTAACCTTTTTCCGGTTACCCTGTCGGTTAATGGAGGTAATGCCCACCTTCTGTATACCACAAGCGAAGATCCGATCAACTGCATAAACTGCCATCTGAATGTAGGTCATTATGATAAAAATGCTCCCGCACATGCTCATGATACCAGCTTTGGCGTTACCATCACATCAACAGAACCTCCTTTTACCGGCGCAGCAAAAGTTGAACGCTTTGAAGATTTTTCGGAAATGGTATCCGGTACCAGGGTATCCTTTAAAATGGTAGCGCTCCCGGGTGGTACATTTAATATGGGGAGTCCTGAGAACGAACCCTTCCGTGATCCTGATGAAGGACCGGTGAGGAAAGTAACAGTGTCGAGATTCTGGATAGCTGAAACCGAAGTTACCTGGGACGAATATATGGCTTTCTTCAGCGCGACAAGCTCACAGGGACGTACAGAAGGGCAGGTAGTGACTAATAGAAAGGTAGATGCTATCAGCGGCGCTACACCCCCATGGGGAGCTCCCGACCAGGGATGGGGAAGAGGCTCACGGCCCGCAATAACAGCGTCGTGGTACGCGGCAAACATTTATTGCCAGTGGCTCTCAAAGGTAACCGGAAAGCATTACAGGCTTCCTACCGAAGCTGAGTGGGAATATGCTTGCAGAGGAGGAACAGAGACTTCGTATTTCTTTGAAGGAAATCCCAGAAAGCTGACGTCAGACGGTTTCCTTAAAAAGATCTTCGGCCCTGATACATCCTTTATTGCAGCTAGAGTAGTATATAAAGTCAACAGCGGTTCAAAAACCGAAGAGCCATCTTTTGTGAAAGTCAATCCTTTCGGACTTAAGAATATGGCGGGCAATGTAGCCGAGTTCTGCTCGGATTATTATTCTGCCGATTTTTATAAAGCCGATTCAACCGGTATCAATCCAAAGGGACCGATCAGGGGATCCGAACATGTCATAAGGGGAGGATCTTTTAAAAGTGATGCGAAGGATGTCCGCAGTGCAGCCCGCGATTTTACAAAAACAAGAGCATGGCTGGTTACCGATCCACAGATGCCCAAAAGCAGATGGTGGTATTCTGATTG
The DNA here is from genome assembly GCA_026391595.1 of Bacteroidia bacterium. Classification (GTDB taxonomy): domain Bacteria; phylum Bacteroidota; class Bacteroidia; order Bacteroidales; family VadinHA17; genus LD21. The sequence continues at coordinate 3,375 of JAPLDY010000147.1, read as the reverse complement.
TATAGATGTGGGTTTCAGGGTCGTATGCGAAATCGACTCTGTAACAGAATGAAATTTTTAAGTAAATGAAAAATATAGACAGAAGAAAATTTATTGGGAAAGCGGCGCTTGCAGGAATTGGTTTGGCTGGTGCAGGTGTCGTACTCTCGTCATGCAAAAGAAAAACAGAAAATATTGGCCTGAAACTACCTCCTGTTTTGAGGGGAGCTCCGAAAGGCAAAAAGTTGAGGGCCGGACTAATAGGCTCAGGCGAACGCGGTACCGGTGCTGCCATAAATTTTCTAAGCTCCGGACCCGATCTTGAGATCATCGCGCTTGCTGATGTTTTCCAGGAAAAGATCGATGCGTGCCGCGCAAGGTTTGCTTCGTTTGATAAGCCAATCCCTGCAGAGAATTGCTTTTCAGGATTTGATGGCTACAAAAAACTGATGGCTCTTCAGGACGTTGATATTGTTATTCTCGCCACACCTCCTCAGTTCAGACCCGAACATTTTCTCGAGGCAGTAAAGACGAATAAGCATGTATTTATGGAAAAGCCTGTTGCAGTCGATCCTGTGGGCATCCGTTCGGTCATAACTTCTGCAAAAAAAGCTGAGGCCATAGGATTAAACGTGGTTACAGGAACACAACGGCGCCACCAGGAAGATTATATAGGAACATACCGGCAAGTGATGAATGGCGCAATTGGTACTATAACATCGGCAAAGGCATTCTGGAACCAGAATCATGTATGGTACCGGGAACGTGAGCCGGGATGGAACGATATGGAGTATATGATCCGCAACTGGAATAATTTCTGCTGGCTCTGCGGCGATCATATCCTCGATACACATGTTCATAATATAGATGTTGTCAATTGGTTCATGGGTAAGCATCCCCGGAAGGCAATAGGTTACGGAGGACGTGCAAGAAGAGTAACAGGAGACCAATACGATTTCTTCAGTGTCGATTTTGACTATGGCAACGGCATAAGTTCGCACAGCATGTGCCGCCAGATCGATAGCTGTGCAAACGGTACAGGAGAACTGATAATGGGAACAGAAGGTTATACAAATTGTCAGAATACAATCTGGGACCTGAAGGGTAACATTAAATGGAAATTTGAATATCCTAAGGATGAAAACGGAGTTGAGATGGAAGCATCAGTGATCCCTGCCTATGTTCAGGAGCATATGCACCTTGTATATGCAATAAGGACAGGCAATTATGTGAATGAGGCCGAGACCACCGCCATATCAACACTGACAGCGATCATGGGAAGGACAGCGGCATATACCGGACGGGAAATAGCCTGGGATGAGATCTTTAAATCGGATATGGACCTGGGCCCTGCGAAAATTGAAATGGGTCCTGTGAATATGGAATTTGAAGCTCCTGTTCCCGGGACACCCGTAATAAACAATGTTAAACCATTATTTAAAGGTCAAATAATATAAATATATGTCAACAAAAACTTCAAGAAGAACTTTTGTAAAGCGCTCTGCAGTTGCCGCTGCAGGGATCTTCGTGGTTCCTACTATCATTCCTTCTTCGGCCCTTGGTATGGGAGGGAAAAGAGCACCTTCAAACAGGATTGTGATCGGATCTATCGGAACGGGATCTCAGGGTATGTCGAATATGAACGACTTTCTGAGGCTTAAGGACGCAGTTCAGTTTGTAGCTGTTTGCGATGTCGATTCAGCAAGGCTCTTGAAAGCCAAAGCTACTGTCGATGCTGCAAATAAAAACAACGGTTGCCGTACCTATGCCGATTTCAGGGAATTCCTTGAAAAGGAAAAGCTGGATGCTGTTTCACTCGCATTACCCGATCACTGGCATGGTATTATATATACTGAAGCTGTCAATCATAAGCTGAATGTATACGGCGAAAAGCCCATCTGCCGTACAATAAAGGACGGACAGACTATAGTAGCTGCAGTTAAGAAAAATAATGTGATTTGGCAGACCGGCTGCTGGCAAAGATCACAGGTGAATTTCCACAGGGGAGCTGAACTGGCTATTAACGGAAGAGCTGGTAAAATAAAATATATTGAAGTCGGTTTACCCGACGGTGGCAGAGGGATTGGAACTCCTCCGGTTATGGAAGTACCCCCTGAACTGAATTGGGAGATGTGGCTCGGCCCCGCACTAAAAGTACCCTATCGCGGAGTTTCACACTGGAACTGGAGATGGATACTCGATTATTCAGGTGGTCAGCTTACCGACTGGGCAGGCCACCATATAGATATAGGTAACTGGGGTGCAGGACTCGAATATACTGGGCCGGCAGAGATCTCAGGTAAAGGTGTTTATCCACCCGAAGGAATATACAATGCACCTGTTGAATATGACTTCCTGTGCAAGTATGAAAACGGGATAGAAATGAGGGTGGCAAATGCATCGAGGCTGAAAATGGGTATGGGTACGACATGGTATGGAGACCTTGGCTGGATTCATACAGATCGCAGAGGTAATACAGGAGTCGTAACTGCCTCCGATCCAAAAATTCTTGAAGAAGTAATAGGTGAAAATGAAATTCATCTTTATAAATCTGAGAACCATTGGCAGAATTTCGTCGACAGTGTCCGCACGGGAACTCAGACTATCGCTCCGATTGAGCCTGGATATCGCGCTATTTCTGTTGCCCTGCTCGGTGAGATAGCAATGACAACAGGAGAGACTATTCACTGGGACCCTGTCAAAGAAGAGATCATAGGAAATCCGAGGGCAAGCCGCCTGCTTAGCCGGCCATACCGCAAACCATGGGAGAGACCAATAGTTTAATTGCAACGACATGAAAAACAGATATCTAACAATAATATTTATAGCAATGCTGGTTGCCCTGATGTCAGCCTGCACCAGCACAGACAAAATAAAAACTCTGATCATAACGGGACAGGGCGTGGATAATCTGGTTTGGATGACCAGATCTCAGGCAGTACAATCGATCCTTGATGATGCGGGACTATTTTCAACCAAAATAGTGATCACACCACCGGCGGGGCAGGATATGTCTAAGTTCAATCCTAATTTCTCAAATTATGATCTCGTTGTCATAGATTTTGAGGGTGATGCGTGGCCTGAAAAAACAGTTGCTGCACTAAAACAGTTCGTCAATGAAGGAGGAGGAGTTGTCAGGATTCACTCGAAGAGAGATAATGGTAAACCATTCCCTCCATCGTTATCTGTTTCAGAAAGGCATGATTTTGAAGTGCATATGAATGTTAAAGATAATCCGATAATCAATGGATTGCCTGTAAGATGGCTGCATCCTAAGGATGTCATAGTTCAGGGAATGCCTCTTAATGGAGATAGTATACAGGTCCTGGCCACTGCATTTTCAGATACTAAATTTGCTGGCAGCGGGATCCCGGAACCTGTTCTGCTGACAAGTAC
>JAPLDY010000091.1 GCA_026391595.1 Bacteroidia bacterium | reverse complement strand
AGCCTGAGTGGATTGAAGCAAAAGGGGAAAAGTTCGATTGGAAAGGTTCGGCCATTTATGGCATCTCCATGGCTTCGGCCATGTATGGATTCTCAAAGCTCCCGTCTGCGCAGGGTTGGATATTCCTGGCGGTGGGTGTGATTTTGGGACTGCTATTTCTGTTTTTTGAAAAGGGGATCAGCAATCCGGTTTTTGATATAAGACTGATTCTCCGTAACAGGGTGTTTGCATTTTCAGGATTGGCAGCACTGATTCATTACTCTGCCACCTCTGCCACAGGATTTTTTATAAGCCTCTATCTCCAGTACATTAAAGGACTTGATGCCAGAACTGCAGGGTTTGTTATGATATCCCAACCGATAATGATGGCTTTGTTGTCGCCGCTTGCAGGGAAATTGTCTGACAAATATAATCCTGGAGTAATCGCGTCTTTTGGTATGGGACTTACTGCGACAGGATTAATAATGCTTTGTTTTGTGACTGCTGCAAGCCCTATATATATGATTATCGGTCTTTTGATAATCATGGGCACTGGTTTTGGGCTCTTCTCCTCCCCTAATTCAAATGCTATCATGAGTTCAGTAGAAAAAAAACATCTTGGTGTTGCATCCGGGGTCGTTGGTACAATGCGGATGGTGGGTCAGATGCTCAGCATGGGAATAGCAATGATGCTTCTGGCTCTTTATGTGGGACAGGTAACAATCACTGCGGCAACATACCCGGGACTTATTTCCGGCATGCGCTCTGGATTCATAATTTTTTCTGTGTTGTGCATATTGGGTATTTTCGCTTCTCTTGCAAGAAACGAGAAGTTAAATAATAAATAAAATAGTTTTGAAAACAAAAAATATTAAATTGAACCCGGTCTTTTTGATCATCATCTGCTGACTGGTTTAACCTAAAAATTGCTGTATGACAAAACTATATGAAAAACTGATTAAATCCTGCCCGTCGGAGTCTGAGATCAGGAAAGGGCTGAAAAAAGTTGCTTCCTCTACTCCTGAAGTGGCTGGCAAGCATCTTTTAATGCAAATTTTGAACAGCATTGATCTTACCAGCCTCAATACCACAGACTACAAAAGCAATATCATACGGCTGACAGGGACCGTTAACAGCTTTCAGGGAAGATTCAGTAATATCCCTAATGTTGCGGCCATTTGTGTCTATCCGAATTTTGTTCCTGTCGTAAAGGAAAAACTGACCGCAAAAAACGTAAAAATTGCGGCTGTCGCAGGGTCGTTTCCAACATCGCAGACATTCAGGAGCATTAAGATAGCAGAGTGCAAGATGGCAGTGGACGAAGGTGCAGACGAGATAGATATTGTTATCCCTGTTGGTGCTTTCCTTGGTAAAGATTATGCATTTGTTGCAGAAGAGATCCAAGAGATAAAAGATGCAATCGGCGAAAGGCAGCTTAAGGTAATTGTTGAATCAGGACTTCTGGGTGATTATGAGCAAATATTCAGGGCATCAATGATTGCAATGGATGCCGGGGCAGATTTTATTAAAACATCCACCGGGAAAGTCAGTATCTCTGCCACTCCCGAAGCTGCATTCGTAATGTGCAAAGCTATTTCTGATTTCTATGCAGAAACCGGGATAATGGTTGGATTCAAGGCTGCCGGGGGTATTGTCACGGTTGCTGATGCATTGTTATATCATCAAATAGTCGACCAGTGCCTTGGCAAAGAGTGGCTCAGTAATAAGTTCTTCAGGATCGGAGCAAGCCGTCTTGCCAATAACATCCTTTCTGAAATTGCCGGTGAGCGACATGAGCATTACTGAAAAGGATATTCGGCAAGCCATTGATATTCCTGCATCCGGCGATACAATATCAGTATCGGAAAGAAGCCATATTTCCGATATTACAATCGGAAAGAAGCCATATTTCCGATATTACATTTTATGATTCCGCCAATTTAATCACCAGAATAGACAAAAATCATTTAAACGGATTTCCATATCAATTCATTGAAAAGAACCGGCAGCAGGAATCAAAATCAAGAGCGAGCCTGATTAAGCAGCTCAGAGACGGAGATGATCTGGCAGTCAGTCCTTTTCACGAAGACTGGACAGTCTTCATTATACTAATTGCAGCATTTTTTTATGCATCGGTACCTGCTATTTCAAGGAAGCTTTTCCCCGGAGTTACCAGATTTTTCCTTTTCAGGGGAATCGGAGAAGCTGAAGCCAGGGATACCGGTGAGTTGTTTCACTGGCAATCGACGATTTTCAATTTTATTTCATTTTCCATTATAGCCCTTTTTACATATTTTGTTGCTTATTCCTATGGCGCGCTTCCAGCTTCCATCTCCGGAATCTTCTTATGGCTGATTGCCCTTGGAAGTGTAGTTATAGCGATCACTTTCCGCCACATTTCATGCATTATCACTGGAAGGTTTAGTGGCGAAAAAGAGGCTTTTGATGAATATATAGTCACCTTTTATCAGTCGTACCGCTATCTGGCGCTTATTCTCTTCGTGCTGGTAATTTTACTCTCCTATACTAAAATCTTTTCTTCCAGAACCCTGTTCCTTGCGGGTTATATTTCATTTGCTGCGTTCTACATGCTACGTATTGTCCGCCTCTTTTTAATTTTTATAAAGAGGAATGTTTCTGTTTTATATTTGATTTTATACCTTTGTGCGCTGGAAATTTTGCCTGTAGCAGTTGTTACCAAATATATTACAGGCCTGTTTTAGATCGGCAAATGTTACTTTTTAGGTGAAACTAAAACTGTAAGGAGTTGAAAATCAGGAAGATTTTAGTGTCGCAGCCAGAACCGATGAATCCGAAATCTCCATATTTCGATCTGGCAAAGAAATACAATCTGAAAATAGAATTTAAGCCATTTATCCAGGTTGAGGGGGTCCCTTCAAAAGATTTCCGTCATCAAAAGATAAATATTCTTGATTTCACGGCAGTGATCTTCACCAGCAAGACAGGCATAGATCACTTCTTCAGGATTTGCAATGAGCTGCGCATTGTCGTGCCTGATACAATGAAATATTTTTGCATTACCGAGAATGTCGCTTTCTACCTTCAGAAGTACATTGTATACCGTAAACGCAAGATCTTCCACGGCAAAGCCAAATTCCAGGATCTGATAGATATCATTATCAAGCACAGGGATGATACTTTTTTTGTTCCTCTGTCTGAGCCCCATAATGCAGAGATCCCTGATCTGCTAGATAAGAACAATATCAAATATGCCATCGGAACCCTGTACAAGACTATAAGCAGTCATTTTTCAAATAATCCTAAAGACTTCGATTACGACATTCTTGTATTTTACAGCCCTTCAGGGATAAAATCACTTAAGGAAAATTTCCCGGATTTTGTTCAGGGGGATGTTAAAATCGCAGCTTTTGGTCCCACAACAGCCTGTGCTGTCGAACAGGAAGGATTGAGACTAGACATAAATGCTCCCAATCCGAAAGCTCCATCGATGACAATGGCCCTCGATATTTTTCTTAAGGAGTATATTAAAAATTCCAGGTAGGTTATTTCCGGAAACTGACTTCCTGATGCTCCGGTAAATAGCCGGACTGCCTGGGGGATGACACCTTTCTACATGAACACCAGGACGGAAACATTTCAGAAATCAGAAAGGCTTTGCAGCAGAAAAATTATTTCCCTGCTTTTCGATGAAGGCGATATATTCTATACGCCGCTTTTCAAGATCGTATGGTCAGTATCTCCTTCACCGTCACCATTTCCGGCCCGGGTAGCCTTCAGTGTCGTAAAAAGAGGCTTTCGGAAAGCAGTCGACAGAAACCTTCTTAAGCGTAGAATGCGAGAAGCCTACAGACACGAGAAGACCCGTCTTTATGAAATGCTTAATTCTCTGAATACCCGGATCTCCTTTATAATAATTTTCAGGGGCAACAGGATCCCTGATTACCAGGAAATCAAAAAATCGATGGAGGAAATGATCGAAAAACTTTTTGTGGCTGCAAGGGAAAAACAAAAGAATTGTTAAAGTTGTATTAATTGTTTCTTTACCAGGCTCTTTACGAAATTTTCTTGTTATTTTCGCCGTTCCAAATCAGCAAATACTACAAAATGAAAAAGATACGATCCCGCAGGCTGACAATATTTATAAGTCTGTTTATTCTCGCAGGAATAAGCACCGGGTTCCTTGTTATCCAGGATACACGCGATTTCAGGATCGCAAAAAACCTTGACATTTTCTTTTCCCTCTTCAGGGAACTGAACACCTTTTATGTCGATGAGATTGATCCTGATAAGATCGTCCAGACCGGTATCGACAATATGTTAAGGACTCTGGATCCCTATACCGTATATTACCCCGAATCGGATGTCGATGAATTTGCTATCCTTACTACCGGAAAATACGGAGGAATAGGATCCCTGGTAAGGGGGGGAGGTGAATTTGTGGTCATAAGTGAAGTCTATAAAGGCTTTCCTGCAGATCTGGCGGGAATAAAGGCGGGTGACCTGATAACAAAGGTAGATGGTGTTTCTCTTAAAGGGATCGCTTCCGATAAAGTAAGCGATAAGCTGAAAGGAAATCCGGGGACAGATATCACCGTTACAATCTCCAGGGACGGGAAAGAAACAGACTTTAAAATGAAAAGGGAAAAAATTGCTATCCCGCCGGTTCCCTATTACGGAATGATCGATTCAAAAACGGGATATATCAGGTTTTCTTCATTTACCCAGGATTGCTACGAAGACGTCAGGAATGCCTTTCTTGAGCTTAAAAAGTATAATCCAAAGCAGATAATCCTCGATTTAAGGAGCAATCCGGGAGGGGTGCTTACAGAAGCTGTGGAAGTAGTCAATCTTTTCGTCGGACCCGGGAACAGTGTTGTCTCCACAAAAGGCAAGGTGAAGCAATATGATGAGGATTTCAAAACCACGAAGGCTGCTGTTGATGAAAAAATTCCGCTTGCAGTCCTGATCAACAGGGGCTCCGCCTCTGCTTCAGAGATCGTCGCAGGCGCAATCCAGGATCTTGACAGGGGAGTGATCGTAGGTCAGCGTTCTTACGGCAAGGGGCTTGTCCAGGTGACCAGACCACTAAGCTATAACACCCAGCTGAAGGTTACCACTGCAAAGTACTACATCCCCAGCGGAAGATGTGTTCAGGCGCTTGATTTTTCTCACCCCAACGAGGACGGCAGCGTGGGCTATATCCCCGATTCGCTTATTACAGAATTCAAGACCAGGAATGGCAGGACAGTGAAGGATGGGGGCGGTATCACTCCTGACATAGAAAGTCTTCCTGAACCATTGAGCCAGATCGCTGCCGAACTTTATGTGAGGTACTATATTTTTGACTTTGCAACTCAGTATTACCGGACACATCCTGATATTAAGTCTCCGTCTGATTTTGTTTTTACAGATCAGGATTATTCCAGCTTCCAAAATATGCTGACAGCTCGCAAATTCAGCTATAAGACTGTCACAGAAGCATCTCTGAATGAGCTTATTGATAATGCCAGAAAAGAAAAATACTATGATCTTCACAAGGATCTTTTTATGCAGCTTCAAAAGGATTTGTCTCATAGTCTCGATCAGGACCTTAATCTTTTCAGGCCGGAAATAACAGAGCTGCTCGAGGAAGAAATAATCAGCCGTTATTTTTATGATGATGGGGCAATTGCCTGGGGATTGAAAAAAGATGAACAGGTGACCAGGGCCATAGAAATACTTGGCAATCCTTCCAAATACAGTTCTCTGCTCAATGGAAAATCATCTGCCGTTTTTATCAGCAGCTCAAATGAAGGGTCAGGTACTATTAGGATCCGGAATTCCGGATCAGAACCCGGGGAGTCTGTTTAGGCAAGATTCTCCCGTTTCCATTCGTGGGAATTATCTTCAAATATCTCTTTCTTCCAGACAGGAAGTTTTTCCTTAATCATTTCCACTGTTTTGTCGCATGCGGCCATTGCATGTTGCCTGTGGCCTGCAGATACCAGCACCATCAGAGATATCTCTCCTGCCATTACCACGCCGGTTGAATGGAAAATATCAATTGACCTGACATCATTGTATTCTGATAGAATTTTTTGCTTTATACTTTCAGCTTCCCTGTTTACCATTTCTTCGTAAGCAGAGTATTCAATTGCCTTTACTTTTCTTATTCCTTTAATATCAGCCCTGACCTGGCCAAGGAAAATTGAATGGCCTCCAATTTCCCGGTTTTCACCAAGCAGCCGCATCCTTGAAGATATTAACTCATGCGTTACCGGCCCTTTTATCAAAGTTGTTTTTGCCATTTCCTGTTTTTATCAGCCTCCTGCAAATGGAGGCATAAATGCGACCTCGTCCATGTTTTTCAGTTCAGGATCTTCATTTATAATTTCACTGTTCACTGCTATGCGGTAATCAAAATGAACCAGCTCCGGAAAGTCATCCTGTATCCTGTGCATCAGATCGCCGAACGAATTTACGTCACGATAATGTTTAAACATGGTTTGAGTGACTTCTGTAAGAACACCGAAAAATAAAACTCTGATTTCCATAAATATATATTTGCCCCCCCGCCCCCCTAAAGGGGGGTTTTAAACCCATTACAAATATAAATTTTCTTTGGGTTTTTAGCCCCCCTTCAGGGGGGATGGGGGGTCATTTCGCCTCAAACCAATTCCGTCCTGTACCACAGTCAACCTTTAGCGGGATATCAAGCTTTACTGCATTCGACATCTCATCAATAACCATATTCTTCAGTCTTTCAAGCTCTGGTTCCGGCACTTCGAAAATCAGTTCATCATGAACCTGAAGGATCATTTTCGATTTAAAACTATCTTCTTTCAGTTTCCTGTCAATCCTTACCATGGCTATTTTTATTATGTCGGCAGCCGAGCCCTGTATGGGCGCATTAATTGCATTCCTTTCTGCGTTGCCTCTCACCACCTGATTATGGGAATGTATGTCGCGAAGATATCTTCTCCTCCCTAACATTGTTGTTACATAGCCTTTTTCCCTGGCATCTTTGATGCTCTGGTCCATATAAATTTTGACTCCCGGATATGAATTGAAATAGCCGTCAATAAGCTCTTTTGCTTCCTTCCTGCCAATTGTCAGCCTTTCTGATAATCCGAATGATGATATGCCGTAGATGATCCCAAAATTGGCCGTTTTAGCTCTGCTTCTCATTTCGCGGGTGACATCCTTTATTTCGACGCCGAAGATCTTGGAGGCAGTTGCTGCATGAATGTCATTTCCTGAAAGAAAGTCGGAGATCATGCTGTTATCCCTGCTGAGATGCGCCATCAGTCTGAGCTCAATCTGGGAATAGTCTGCAGAAAAGAAAATTTGGTTTTTTTCAGGGATAAATGCTTTTCTTATCTCCCGCCCTCTCTCATCCCGTACCGGAATATTCTGAAGGTTCGGATTATTGGAGCTCAGCCTGCCTGTTGCTGCAACAGCCTGGTTGAACGAGGTATGAATACGTCCGGTTTTCCTGTTTACCAGCAACGGAAGAGCTTCTACATATGTTGTCAATAATTTTTTTAATCCCCTGTATTCCAGCACCTTGTCGACGATGGGATGTTTGTGTGTCAGTCTTTGAAGTATTTCTTCATTAGTTACAAACTGTTTGGTACTGGTCATTTTTGCCTTGTCGTCAAGTTTCATCCTTACAAAAAGGATGTCGCCAAGCTGCCTGGGAGAGGAGATATTGAACTCCGTTCCGGCCAGGGTATAGATCTCCTTTTCCAGGGCGATTATATCATCACGTAAACCCGAAGTGATGGCTTTAAGTTCGCCGGTATCGAGTATGACTCCATTTCTCTCCATCCGGGCTAATACAGGAATAAGAGGCATTTCGATGTTGGCTGAAAGGTCAGCCAGCCCTTCTGCTTTTATCTTCGGCTCAAAAACATTTTTCAGCTGAAGCGTTACATCTGCATCTTCTACAGCATATTCATTAAGCTTACCGGAATCAACCGACCTCATATTCTTTTGTGTTTCTCCTTTTTCTCCAATTAGTGTTTCTATATGTACGGGACTATATGAAAGATATGTCTCTGACAGCAGGTTCATATTGTGCCGCATGTCGGGCTCAAGAAGATAGTGGGCGATCATGGTGTCAAACAGCGGACCCCTCACTTCAATGCCGTAATTTGCAAGTACCTGTATGTCAAACTTCAGGTTCTGTCCGATCTTGAGAATGACTGGGTTTTCAAGAAGTGGTCTTATGATTTCTAACACTCTTTTTGTTTCATCCTGTGATTCGGGAAAGCGGACCATGTATCCAGCCCCGGTTTTCCACGAAAGAGAAAGAGCCACTATCTCTGAGTCAAGCGGATTTATGCTTGTCGTTTCAGTATCAAAACAGATCTCTTTTTGATTTAAGCCGTCTTCTACCACTGTTTTCAGTGATTGATCACCGGAAATCAGGATATAGTTATGATTTACATTTTCAATAGAAGATTTTGGGGTGGCAACAGTGGTTTCTTCAGAAACAAAGAATAGTGACCCCTGAACTGATCCTTGTCCTGACGGTTCCGGATTTTCGGTGACAGGTTTTTCAATACCCGGCTTTTGCTGTTTGTCTATTTCGGAAAGGATTCTGGCGGCAACAGTCCGGAATTCAAGCTCTTCAAAAAGGGGCTTCAACTTTTGCGGATCTGGGATTTCTGTTTCCAGTTCCTTCTCATTAAGAATAACCGGGACATTGATATCTATTGTTGCCAGTTTTTTTGACAGCTCTATCTTTTCCCTGTTGTTCTCAATAATCTCTTTCAGTTTTCCCTTAAGCTTATCTGTGTGTTTAAACAATTCTTCGACGGAACCATATTCGGATATCAGCTTCACAGCTGTTTTGGGTCCCACACCGGGGGCTCCGGGAATATTGTCTGAAGCATCACCCATAAGGGCAAGGATATCAATTATCTGTTTTGGGTCATTTACCGAGAACTCTCGCTTTATATCCTCAACGCCCCATTTAACCGATTCATTTCCGCTTCGTGAAGGCTTGAACATGAAGATATTATCGGAAACCAGCTGTGCAAAATCCTTATCCGGAGTCATCATATAGGTTGTGAATCCTTTTTTTGACGCTTCTTTAGCAAGGGTTCCAATCACATCGTCAGCTTCAAAGCCCGGAGAGTCTATTACCGGGATCCTGTAAGCTTCAATCAGTTTCTTAATATATGGCACTGCCTTTTTTATGTCTTCAGGAGTCGCATCGCGGTTTGCTTTGTATTCGCTGTACATTTCATGCCGGAACGTAGGCGTTGGCGTATCGAAAACAACGGCAATATGGGTTGGCTTCTGTTTTTGGAGCACCTCTTCCAGGGTAAGAAGAAAACCGAAGATCGCAGAGGTGTTGAGTCCCTTTGATGTGACTCTGGGATTTTTAATAAATGCATAATACGATCTGAAAATCAGAGCATAAGCATCAAGAAGGAATAGTTTTTTATCTGGTCTATCGATCATGTGAACTAATTTATTAATCCGGACATACCCCCTGGCTGCTTCGCAGCGTTCCCCCCTGAAGGGGGGACTAAAACCCATTACAAATTTAAATCACCTATGGGTTTATAGCCCCCCTTCAGAGCCTGTCCCGCGAAGCTATAGCGAAGCGGGAGGGGTTGGGGGGTCAGTCATTATCATCAGCAAACCACTCAGCATATGATTTCGCCGTTTCAAACAACCTCAGGCTGTGAAGCGAGACCCCTGCCGGCATTTCGCTTTTTAGTCTGCCGGCAAAATCTGCGACAAGGTTTTCACATGTGGGCTGGTAATCAACGATCACTGTGTTCCCGAAAGTTTTTTCCATCATCCCTTTTTTCTCCTTGTCGAAATCCCTGCTTATCACCACTGAATGGTCAAACTGATTAATGATTTTTTTAAACACCATATTTTTCAGTTCTGTAAAGTCGATCACCATTCCATTCTTTGGGTTGATTTCGTCATTTACCGGGGTGCCCGACAAGGTTACAAATAGCCGGTATGAGTGGCCGTGAACATTCCTGCAGGGACCGTCGTAATTACCGAGCACATGTGCCATTTCAAAAGAGAATTCCCTTGTTACCCTTATGGTTGAACTCATAATCCGTAAGTCTTAAGTACTGGTGCCAAATTTAGTTATTCCTGCGGATTATAGGGTCGTTTGTCGGAATGCATTGAGAATCAAAAAGTAATATATAACAAAGTTTAACATATGGTTATCAATAATTGTAGTACATTTGCCTGATTTTTATAACTAAAGAGACTGAATTCATGGAAGATTATAAAATTAAGCTGACCTTCCCTTCCTTGTTCAATGAGACAGTAAGAAAGTTCGGAAAGTTAAGTGCATATTCATTTGTCAACGAAGAGCCCGTAACCTGGGAGGCTGCCGACAGGCGGAAAAACGCATTGTCGGCTTTGCTTGAAAAAAAGGGTATTTGTCCCGGCGATAAAGTGGCAATACTGAGCACCAACATGCCAAACTGGGGAATTGCTTATTTTGCGATTACATGTATGGGTGCTGTTGTTGTACCTATCCTGCCTGATTTTTCAAGTACTGAAGTGGCAAATGTACTTGATCACTCTGATTCAAAAGCACTTTTTATTTCCTCCGGACTTTTGAACAGGATTGAAGGATTTAAGTCCACAGCCCTGAAAACAATCATTCAGATAGAAGATTTTTCACTGATCCTTTCCGAAAATAATTCTGTGGTTTATGATGAGCAGGCCCTGCCGGTAAAGGAATATGAAGTTGCCGAAGATGATCTTGCATCAATCATATACACGTCAGGAACAACGGGCCGTTCAAAAGGTGTGATGCTAACGCACAAAAACATATCCTTCAATGCATTCAGAGGGAAAATAATACAACCTATTGATGAGAATGACAGGTTTTTATCCGTTCTTCCTCTGTCGCATACCTATGAAAACACGTTGGGTCTCATTTTGCCGTTACTTGTTGGTGCTTGTGTCTATTACTTAAGGAAGCCTCCGACGCCTCCTGTATTGCTGCCGGCCCTTGAACAAGTAAAGCCTACAATTATGTTAACGGTTCCCCTGATAATAGAAAAGGTTTACTTTAATAAGGTATTACCAACTTTCAGGGAAAAGACTCTATTAAGGCTCCTTTACAAAATCGCGTTTTTCAGGAAAATCCTTAATGCTGCTGCAGGCAAGAAACTGTCTAAAACATTTGGTGGAAATCTGAAGTTTTTCGGGATCGGCGGAGCCAAGCTTAACAGAGCAGTCGAACAATTCCTGCGCGAAGCCAAATTTCCGTATGCGATTGGTTATGGGCTCACAGAAACAGCTCCGCTTCTTGCAGGCGCAAACCCAAAAGAAACAGTTTTTATGTCCACAGGACCTGCTATAAAAGACATTGAACTCATTATAAATAATCCTGACAAAAAAACAGGGGAAGGAGAAATCTGGGCAAGAGGGGCTACTGTAATGAAGGGTTATTATAAAGAGCCCGAGATGACTGCAGAAGTTCTTACTCCTGATGGTTGGTTTAAAACCGGAGATCTGGGAACCCTTGATAAAAACAACAATCTGTTCATCAAAGGAAGGCTCAAGAATATGATCGTAGGGGCCAGCGGGGAGAATATTTATCCCGAAGAAATTGAATCAGTGATTAATAATTTCCGCTTCGTGGTTGAATCGCTTGTTGTTCAGAAAAAAGGCAAGCTTGTGGCCTATGTTCACCTGAACATGGAAGAGCTTGAAAAGAAATATCAAAACCTGAAGCAGGATATGTCGGATAAATACGATGAGAAAAAGGAAGAGCTGCTTGCAGAGTTAAAGGAATATGTAAATTCACAGGTCAATAAATTCAGCCAGATATACAGAGTGGAGCTTCAGCCGGTTCCATTCCAGAAAACGGCAACGCTTAAGATAAAACGGTTCTTGTATACATAAAATACTTCATGTACTCATCCCCCGCACCCCCTTCTCTCCGCCAGCTGGCGGAGAGAAGGGGGCTTTTTTTAATTGAATCGCAGGTAAAATAATTTCCCCCTCTATACTTTAGTAGAGAGGGGAAAAAACAAAGGGGGTGAGTTCGTGTTTTATATTATTTCACAGTCGCCATATACAACCTGTTTACTTCGTCCCAGTTTACTACATTCCAGAATGCTTCAATATAATCAGCTCTTTTGTTCTGATATTTCAGATAGTAAGCATGTTCCCACACATCTATTGTCAGTATAGGAATCCCTTTCAATGATGAATTATCCATCAATGGGTTGTCCTGGTTGGCAGTGCTTCCAATTGCCAATGATTTGTCGGTAGTAACGATGAGCCATGCCCAGCCGCTTCCGAAACGTGTCTTGGCTGCATTGCTGAAAGTTTCTTTGAATTTGTCAAATGAACCGAAAGCTTTATTTATCGCAGTTGACAGCTCAGGTGAAGGACCGGCTGTCCCTTTGCCGAGGATCCGCCAGAAAAAGACGTGGTTATAATAACCTCCGCCATTGTTTTTTATGGCGTCTCCTGCCTTTGAGACTTCGGCAAACACTTTTCCTATAGGCATGTTCTCATAAGCTGTTCCCTTTATCGCAGCTACATAATTGTTGAAATATGCCCTATGATGTCTGTCATAATGTATTTCCATGGTCATTGCATCAATATAAGGCTCAAGAGCATCATATGCGTAAGGCAATGCAGGAAATTCCTTTGTACTTAAATTTTCCATATCGATATTTTTAGAGTTGGTTACTTGTCCGGACATCGCTGTGAATACTGCAAATAAAAAGGCAGCAGCAAGTCCTGATTTAAGTATTAAATTTATATTCATCATTTCTTTATGTTTGAATAAGAAACAAAAAAAAATGAAGAATGTTCAAAGAGTATTTATCAGACAAAATATTACATATTAATTGGTTATCGTAAAATTATTATTTATTATGCAACTTTTAGCTTAATTTTACCGTTATATAATTGACCTGTATGCATTACACAACTAATAAAACATAAATATGAAAAAGTTCTTCACACTATTACTGTTGACTATCTTTCTTGCCAGCATTCTGACTGGCTGCAAGAAGAAACACGGTGATCCCCCGATACTGCCACCTTCAGCATCGATGGCAATAGATTTTTCCAACTTTGAATCCGGAAAGAAATCTGCTGCTGGCGTTATGCCAAAAGGTGTTAATGACTATAACTGGGGGTTTTCAGCACTTGTTGCAGGATACTGGAGGGCCATCACCTTTGTTACGCTTGCTGTTCCGGTAATGTCGTTTGAGGCAGCGATGGACCAGACTCCTGCTTATATCGAAGATAAAACATGGCAGTGGAGCTATACATCAACTGTTTTTACAGTAAAATACAAGGTACGGCTTACAGGACAGATTAGATCTTCCGATGTTCTGTGGAAAATGTACATTACCAGGGAGGGAACCGGCGGCTTTGCCGAATTCGTTTGGTTTGAAGGAACTTCTGACCTCGACGGAAAGGGTGGTCAATGGACGCTTAACCACAGTTCTACCTACCAGGAACCGGTTCTTACTATTACATGGGAAGGAGACGGAACAAAAGTGACATATATCAAATATACTTATGTAAGGGCTCTTAATGATTCACGTGTTGCCGATCCGTTTAAGAACAGCTATATTGAATATGGGCTAAAAACGACATTGTCTTATGATTCTTATTATAAAATCTATTATTATAACGGATCTGCATTTGCCAATATGGATGTAGAATGGAGTTCAACAAACCTTAATGGGAGGGTTAAGTGTAATGCCTTCTACTCAGATGATCTGTGGCATTGCTGGAATGAAAATTACGTTGATATAATCTGCCCCTGAGAGTTTTTAGAATAGTTCAATATATTAGATGAAGAGACGGCTCCTAGAGTCGTCTCTTCCTGTTTAATTCCCTTTTGCTATTCTAAGCAATTCATCCGATTCAACTATTCTGTTTCCGGGCTCTCCCTGTAACAAACTGATCATTGCCTTTGCAACATCCCTGCCGTGAATAGCCCTGAATTTCATCAGTTTCCCAGTAAGCACAGGCTGAAAAGTTCTTATCATCACCTTTCCGAGAAATTCTCCTGTTCTCCTCTCCTTCCTGTCACCAAGAAGCATCGATGGCCGGACAATCACACTTTTTTCAAAACCGAGCTTTTGGATCTTTTCCTCCATTTCCCCCTTTATTCTGAGATAATAGTTCTTTGATGCCGCCGTTGCACCAATTGAAGAAACTACGGCAATTCCTCTTACCCCGTTGTTTTTCGCCATCGCTGCAACCATTACCGGAAGATCCCGGTCGATCTTTTCCATGTTGGCAATGGATCCTGCTTTCTTTATTGTTGTCCCCAGACAAACATAAAGATCATCACCTTTGATCTTGCCTGAAAGGGATTCCTCTCCTGAGAAATCTGTTATGATCTCTTCTACCCCAGGGAGCGATATCCCTGTGGTTTGTCTTACAAATATCCTTATTGTTGAATATGTTTTTGATTTCGTCAGCTCCTCGAGCAGCAGATTGCCTACAAGGCCTGTTGCTCCAAATAATATTGCGGTTTTCCCTTCCATAATTGCCGAGATAATTATCTGTGAAAGTTACGAAAAAGGAGCTGTCACGATATAAATTCCCCGAAAATAGATTTTGTTTTAATAATATTTTATATTAACTTTGCAGTTCAAAGTACTTTTAATTTTCTATATATGGATAGCCAATCAGAATACATTGAAGATCTCAGGATCATCAAAAAGGTCATGGAGGAATCATCACGGTTCCTTTCCCTGAGCGGACTTGCTGGTATATTTGCCGGGCTGATTGCACTGGCCGGGGCCGCGATTTCCGTGTTTCTGTTCCTTGACGGAAAGCTGATCCTTGCCGATGGGTTTTTTAATGATAAAACTGTTCATGAGATGAGCCGTCTTAAGATCGGATTATCGGCAGTAGCATTAATTGTTCTCATTTTGGCAATTGGCATATCCTTCTGGCTCTCCTACAGAAAGTCGGTGCAAAAAGGACAGAAAATGTGGACTCCGGTATCAAAAAGGCTTTTAATAAACATGGTAGTGCCGCTGCTGACGGGAGGAATCCTGATAATGATCCTTTATTCCCATCATAACTGGCAACTTGTAATCCCGTCTATGCTGATATTCTATGGCCTGGCACTGGTAAACGCCGGCAAATTCACCTATAATGATGTTTTTTATCTTGGAATGATCGAAATCCTAACAGGCTTGATGGCCGCTGCTTTTCCTGCATTCGGATTGCTTCTCTGGTGTTTTGGCTTCGGAGTTCTACATATCACCTACGGTCTGATAATGTACAGAAAATACGAAAGATGAAAGTTGATATTTCAGGCTTAAGCAAATTCTTTGAGAATCGCATCAGGCTGGGGATAATGTCAATCCTCATCGTAAACGATTCTTACGACTTTAACAGTCTGAAGGCAGCCCTTGGGGTCACCGACGGAAACCTTGCCAGTCATCTCAAGTCTCTTGAAGATAATAGTCTGGTAAGGGTCAATAAAAAATTCATCGGTAAAAAACCAAACACAAGTTATTCTGCAACTGAAACAGGAGAAAAGATCTTCAGAACACATCTTAAGGCTCTTGAAGATATTATCCGGAAGAAATAATTTTTTTATATATTCACTTTGTAACTCAAAGTACTTTTATAAAAGTAATAACTATGAAAATTGAAATCAGCGACAACAAAAAATGGCAGTACTCTTTGACATTAAAAATCATATTACTGTCAGTAATGGGTCTTTTTCTTCTCATCCCGCTCGAAATGATAAAATCCATCATCAAAGAGCGGCAGCAGAATTCAGAAAAAGTAAAGCAGGAGATAGCCCTTCAATGGGCCGGGAAACAGAATGTATCCGGTCCCATTCTCAATATTCCGGTCAGAATAATTCCCGGAGATGAAAAAGCTCCGGCATATAAAAGAGTGTATCACATTATGCCTGAGATGCTTAATATCTCCGGAACTGTCCAGACCGAAAAACGAAACAGGAGCATTTATAAGGCAGTGGTCTATAACTCGCTTCTTGAAATTTCGGGTGAATTTATGATGCCTGAAATCAATCCGGATCAAAAAAGCGAGATCCTCTGGGAAGAGGCATATTTCACTCTTGGTATAAGCGACAACCGCGGAGTCAAAGGAAGCGCCGCAATGAAAGCCGGAACTTTATTAATCGATGCCGTACCGGGACTTAAGGATACAGAAGTGTTCAATTCCGGAATCTCTTTTCCTGTTGCACTGGGAAAGTCCGAAAAAACAATCCCGTTTGAACTAAACCTTACCCTTTCCGGATCTGAGGACCTGAGCTTCTCCCCTGCAGGAAAAACCACGAATGTCTCTCTTTCTTCACCATGGGATTCGCCAGGATTTAACGGAAATTTCCTGCCTTCGAGCAGAACTATCGACGCATCTGGATTTAAAGCAAGCTGGCTCATCACTAACCTCAACCGTAATTTCCCGCAGATGTGGGCAGGAAGTGAATTCAAGCCGGCAAATGATTCCTTTGGTGTGGAGTTTGTTCTCCTGGCCGATCATTACCAGAAATCACTCAGAAGTGCAAAATACGGCATTTTGTTCATCGCACTTACGTTTCTTGCGTTACTTTTTGCAGAAATGTCAACAGGTGAAAACCTTCATATCATCAGCTACCTGCTCGTTTCTCTTGCGCTTGTTCTATTCTTCTCGCTGCTGAACGCACTCAGCGAACACCTCGGTTTTAATCCTGCCTATATCATTGCGGCCGCATCGACCATCATCATGATCTTCCTTTTTCTCAGGAAGCTTGTTAAGAATTACCGGCCTGTTTTTCTTATTACAGGACTCCTTGTAATCCTTTACTCGTTTATCTTTATTCTGCTGACGCTTAATGACTATGCATATCTGGCAGGCAACATAGGGCTTTTCGTTCTGCTTTCTGTTACAATGGGGATTTCGGTGAGACTTAAGATTTTCAGAACACCTCAGGATAAGGAAATATAGATATTTTTGCTATTTTGCGGGCCTTATTGATAGCTCGCAAATATGTCGTTAGCAAAAAAGTCCGTCCTGTTCATTGTGGTCATCCTGATAATCGATCAGATTATCAAGATCTGGGTCAAGACACACATGCAGATCGGAGATGAGATCTATATATTCGGGAAGCGGGGAATGCTCCATTTCATAGAAAATAACGGGATGGCCTTCGGAATGGAGATGGGGGGAAAGACAGGTAAGTTTATCTTAAGCCTCTTCAGGATAATTGCCATCACTGGTATAGGATGGTTCCTTTCATCAATAATAAAAAAGAACGCCAATCTGGGTATTGTTTTCGCGGTTAGCGCCATTCTGGCGGGTGCGGCCGGAAATCTGATCGACAGCGCTCTTTACGGAATGATTTTCAGTGAAAGCTACAGTGCTCCCGCAATTATGTTCCCTCCCGGCGGCGGATATTCCTCCTTTCTCCAGGGAAGGGTTGTTGATATGTTTTATTTTCCTGTTATCCAGACTCACTGGCCTCAATGGTCGCCTTTTCGACCGGGGGAATCATTTGTCTTCTTCAGGCCAATATTCAATGTCTCCGATTCTGCAATAACATGCGGAGTGTTGTCAATACTGATCTTCCAGAAGAGGATGTTCAAAGACTTTAATTAAGAACCACCCCTAATCTTTACAGCAATCCCCTACGCTGGTAAGTATATTCCTCAGATTCGGATGTTTAAGATAGTACCAGGTATTCTTTCCTTCTCTCTTTGAAGAAAGAACGCCTCTGTCCTTAAGTATTACAAGATGATGTGAGGCCGTGGCCTGTTCTATGCCAAGCTTTCTGTGGATTTCCGTAACTGTCCTCTTTTTACCATCCTCAAGGTACTGAACTATCGATATTCTGATTGGATGAGCAATTGCCTTAAGCATGATAGCAGCTTTTTCAAGTACCGCGGGATTTAGTTCTTTTAATTCCATCTGTAAAACATTACATAACAAATATATATAAATCTGTCCATATGATCTCTTCCTTTCGCCTTGTGCCAGTCGCCTGACGACTTCTTCATCATTTATTTGTTATATTTGACAGAAATAAACCTGCATGTCGGTACTTGCTGAAATAAAAAAGCCTGTTGAGAAGGAGATGGCTGAATTTGAAGTCTACTTCAACAAGACCATGAAGAGCAATATTCCGCTGCTGAAGATTATCCTGAATTATGTCCTCCGGCGCAAGGGGAAACAGATGAGGCCCCTGCTGGTGCTTCTTACAGCAGGTCTCAATGGCAAAATAACAGAATCGGCATATGTAGCTGCCACCCTGATTGAGCTGCTTCACACAACATCGCTTGTGCATGACGACGTGGTAGATGAAGCTGAAGAGAGACGTGGCGCGCTGACAATACATGCGCTTTGGAATTCCAAAATAGCTGTTCTTGTCGGAGATTACATGCTTTCAAAGGGATTGCTGATAAGTGTTGAGAAATCCCGTTACGATATGCTTGAAATCGTTTCTGAAGCTGTTAAAGCAATGACTGAAGGGGAGTTACTTCAGCTTCAGAAGGCCAGAAAACTGAATATTACAGAAATTGATTATTACAAGATCATTATAAGCAAGACTGCAGCTCTCATATCTGCATGTACTGCAACCGGAGCAAAATCCGTTACAGAGGATCAGGATACCCTTCAGCTGATGAAGGATTTTGGAGAAAATATTGGCATTGCTTTCCAGATCAGGGACGACATTCTTGATTATGAATCAAACGGTCTTACCGGAAAAATAGTCGGAAATGATATCAAGGAACGTAAAATAACCTTGCCCCTGATTTATTCACTGGAAATGGCCTCGGGTTCAGACAAGAGAAGAATAATGTCGATAGTGAAGAAAAAGAAAAAAACAAAAGATGAGATAGACGAAGTAATTCGCTATGTCATTTCATCAGGAGGATTGGAATATGCAGAAACAAGAATGAACGGGTATCGCGACAAAGCCCTTGCAATACTGGATTCATACCCCGACTCAGATTATAAAACTTCCCTTAAAAAATTCGTATACTTTACAACTTCAAGGAATAACTGATCCGGGTTATTCAGCTGCTTCAAGGTTTATCTTCGCTACTTTATTCATATCAGAATTGTAATACCTGGATCCTATATAAAACAGCAGTGTTCCGATCAGGAGTACAAACGGTAGAATGCTTATGGCAGTCTTAATATTTGACATATCTGAGATCTTCCCCAATACTATTGGTGCAGTAAACGAGCCAAGCAGATTCTGCACAGCAACGGCAATGGCATAGGACGTTGCACGCATTCCGGGATGAATGACATCCTGGGTGACAGCTGCAGCGCCGGCTAAAAAAGTCATTACCCAGGCACCAAATATGAAGAGTCCTATAATTTGTCCTATTCCCCTTAACAGGTATAGAGAAACAAAAAGTAAAAAAGCAGAAATTATGGTCGAAATGGTTGGAAACAGAAGCCTTGCATTGTGTTGTTTTTCCCTCCATTTGTCTGTTATAAATCCGCCAAGAGGAGCGCCTATAAGTGCAAGGAGCATTACACCACCCGCTAATGTCCCGGCTAATTTTGGTTCGATCTTTAATTCGGATGCAAAATAGGTTGGAAGCCAAACAATCATTGCTGTCGTTACAAAAACAATTGCTGCCATTCCAAAATATGTCAAAAGGACAGACGGTTTGGAAAGAAACTCCCTGAACATATCTTTCTTTTCCATCTTGACTTTATTGTTGCTCTTGTCCACGTAAGAAAGGTCAACTGTTTTATAATCTTTCACAAATAAGAAAAGTATTGCTACAATTAATCCCGGAACAGCTACAATCCCGAATGCATGCTTCCACCCAAGAGATGCTGCAATGAAGCCGCCCATTATGACACCTACCGCGGATCCAAGAGGAATTGAAGCATTCCATAATCCCATCATTTTGGATCTTTTTTCTATTGGATACATTCCCGAAATTAATGCAGTCCCGCCAGGTGCATATCCTGCTTCGCCGAATCCGATAAGGATCCTCGCCATGAAGAGCTGTACATAATTTCCTGTAAAAGCACACAGGGCTGTGGCAAGGCTCCAGACAATTGCCATAATCCCGACTGTTTTTGTTCTGCTCCATCGGTCAATGACAAGTGAAACCGGAAAAGTAAGAATGCCGATGGAAAGGTAAATTATTGAAACAAGCCAGCCGCTTTGGGTGTCATTAATTAACCAGTCGGCCTTTATAAATGAGAACATGGAGTTTACAACCATCCTGTCCGCATAATCAAAAAGATATAACAGGAACAGTAAAATGAATACATAATTTGAATATCTTTTTGAGAAAAGGTATCCCTTGCGATTTTCATTGTTGATCATGATTTCTGATTTAATTACCCTGATACCAAGTAAATAAAAATTATGTCAGTTGATGAATTTTATCGTATTTTTAAGTCTTTATACTTATCATGAGTTTTTGAAAACAGGATTACTTTAATAACCCGAACCCTAACTGACTGAAATATGGCAACATTAAAACAAATCGAAGAATTCATTGCATCAGAACCGATTGCAATGGTTGGCGCTTCCCGCAATCCAAAGAAATTTGGCTTTTCCGCATTCCGCGAATTAAAGGAAAAAGGGATGAACATCATTCCCGTCAATTCTCATGGAGGAGAGATACACGGTGTAAAAGCGTATCCCGATATACGGTCTCTCCCGGCTGACGTAAAGGGACTGCTGGTAATGACTCAGAAAAGCTCTACCGCCGGAATAATAAAAGAAGCCAAAGAAAAAGGCATAAAGCAGATCTGGATCCAGCAGATGTCTGATTCAAAAGAAGCACTTCAGGAACTGGAGGGCTCCGGAATAAATTTTATTTCCGGACAGTGCATTCTCATGTTCTACAAGCCTCATAGTATTCACAAGTTCCATGGAAGGCTGAAGAAATTCTTCGGCGGCTGGCCTAAATAATCCATTAATTAATTGAAAATGCCTGAAAATGAATATACCGGCAGTATTGAATTTGCGGTCAGGGATTACGAGTGTGATATACAGGGGGTGGTAAATAATGCCAATTACCAGCATTATCTTGAACATGCACGTCATGAATTCCTTCTGTCAAAAGGCATAAGCTTTTCTCAGCTTCACGAAGAAGGGATCGACCTGATTGTCACAAAAGTGGAAATTGACTATAAGTATCCACTGCGAAGCCATGACAAATTTGTCGTAAGGACAGGCCTTCTTAGAGAAGGAAATGTCAGGCTGGTATTTGTCCAGGATATTTACAGGATTCCTGATGAGAAGCTTGTCGTCAAAGCCAGGGTTACAGGGGCTGCAACACGTAAGGGAAGACCTGTTCCTCCCGGCGATCTTGTTGCAAGGTTAGGTTTGTCAGAATAAACCTGCAAAACAGATTTGGCTTATAAATATAGGATTTTCATTATGCTGAAAAAGAAGATTACAAGAAGAGAGTTTGTTGGTACCCTGGCAGCAGGGACAGGTTTTATTCTTGCTTGCAATACAGCAAAGGCAGTCCCGGTTTTTAAAGCCGGGAAAGCTGCCGATCCCTTTAAGATCATTACTCTTGGCAAAACAGGGATAAAAACCACTCTTATTGGCATGGGAACAGGCTTTAACGGCGGCAACCGGTCTTCTGCAATAACCAGGGCCGGGAATGCCGAATCAATGATAAGATATGCCTTCGACAGGGGCATCCGTTTCTTCGATTGCGCTGATACATATGGGACTCACTCATATGCGATGAAAGCCCTGAGGGATATTCCGCGTGAAAAATATACACTGAGCTCAAAAATATGGATGACACGCGGAGGGATCCCGGAACCTGAACGGCCTGATGCAGATATTGTTGTCGACCGATTCCGTAAGGAGCTTAATTCTGATTATCTTGATATGGTACAGATCCATTGCATGACCAGTGCAACATGGACAAATGAGCAAAAGAAACAGATGGACATCCTTGAGAACCTGAAGGTAAAAGGGATAATCCGTGCTCATGGTGTTTCTGTCCATTCGCTGGATGCTCTTGTGGCTGCGGCTGCCAGCCCCTGGGTCGACGTTATCCATGTGAGGATTAATCCTTTCGGCGCCGCCATGGACTCGAAGGATCCTGAACAGGTTGTTCCTGTAATTAAAAAGCTGCACGAATCAGGCAAGGGTGTTATCGGGATGAAGCTGATCGGAAATGGCAGTTTCAGCAACGACTCTGATAAAGTTGATCAGTCGATCAGATATGTTCTTGGTCTTGGAACTGTTGATATGGTTATCGTCGGTTTCGAAAAACCTGAACAGATTGATAATTATGTCATGAGAATTCAAAATGCCCTTAAGTCTGACTGAAAGGTCAGTAAATAGTCTGATATCAAATCTATGAAAAAACTGTTTTCCATTACTGTGCTTGTTATATTGTTTATCCTTCCATTGTCTTGTCAGGATGACGGCCTTAAGAATATTCTTATGGCTGGCGCCAAAATTGAAAAGATCGCTGATGGTTTTCTTTTCACAGAAGGCCCGACAGCTGATGCAAAGGGAAATGTTTACTTCACTGATCAGCCAAACGACCGGATCATGGTATGGAATGCAAAAGGGGGCCTTTCGGTTTATCTGCAACCTTCCGGGCGGTCGAACGGACTTGCCCTTGACGGGGATGGGAATCTCTGGTCGTGCGCTGATGAAAAAAATGAAATCTGGTGCATTTCCCCTGATAAAAAGGTTGAAAAATTTGCCGGGAGCTTTGAAGGAAAGTTTTTAAACGGCCCTAATGATCTATGGATAAGCCCG
This sequence comes from Bacteroidia bacterium, assembly GCA_026391595.1. Taxonomy (GTDB): domain Bacteria; phylum Bacteroidota; class Bacteroidia; order Bacteroidales; family VadinHA17; genus LD21. Next base: position 8,541 of record JAPLDY010000091.1, on the reverse strand, counting down.
TCCGGAGGCATTTATTTCACTGATCCTTATTACGGGCGGACATGGTGGAGCCACACCGATATGCCACAGGAAAAGCAACGTGTTTATTATCTGAATCCCTATAACAGGACGATTATCATTGTTGCAGAGGATCTGCAGCAACCAAACGGAATAGTTGGAACACCTGACGGAAAGAATCTCTATGTGGCCGATATCCGTGCAAGCAAAACGTGGTCGTTTACCATTAATCCTGATGGATCTCTTACAAACAAAATCCTCTTTTGTGAACTTGGATCGGATGGGATGACTATTGATTCAAAAGGCAATCTTTATCTGACCGGAAAAGGAGTTACAGTCTTTGATAAAACAGGAAAGAAGCTTGGTAATATTCCCGTTCCGGAAAACTGGACTGCTAATGTCTGCTTTGGCGACAAGAACCGAAAAACTCTTTTCATAACTGCAAGCAAGGGATTCTACCGGATCCGTCTAAAGGTCAGAGGCACATCAGGTTAGCTGCCTTTGTATTAATCCTTACAATTGATTTTTCAACAATTTCCGGGTTTAATAATATTATAAGTCAAACAGGATGGAAATTTTCTTATACTTGTACCCTTATTTCAATTTACTATGAACGGGACACGCAGGGCAGACATCAGACCGGGTATATCAGTTATGGTTGAGCTGGCACAGGATAAGCGAACAGGAAGGCTGACCGGGGGAACGGTAAAGGAAATTCTGACATCATCACCAAACCACCCGCACGGCATTAAGGTAATGCTTGAGAGCGGGCTTGTAGGAAGAATAAAAAAGATAATCTGATCAGATTCAGAACCTGGTAATTTGTTGATACAAAAAGCCATTCCGGCCTTTCAATTATCAATCAATTAAAAAATTAACTAAATTTGCAGGCAGATGAAAACACTTTTGTTTTCATATCCTGTTATAATTAATTCAATTTACTAAAGATGAAATACGAGGATCTACTGGTATCGTCGCTCGGCAAGGGAAATGTTGTATCGCCCCTTAAGCAAAGCCAGCGGGAGGATAGTCCGGTTTATAAATTCGTCGAGGATAACGACAGGATTATTTACGATACTTCCCTGGATTATTTCAATAAATGCCAGGAATCGGGAGAGTTACCCGTGTCATTCGAAAAGGCAGGTCCAAAGGAGACTATCTTTTTTGAACCCGCCAAGACAAAAGTTGGCATTGTTACCTGTGGCGGTATCTGCCCCGGACTTAACAATGTCATCCGAAGCATCGTAAATCAGCTTTTCTATCGTTATGGTATCAGCAGGGTCCTCGGATTCAAATATGGATACGAGGGATTCATCTCTGATTTCAACCATGAGGTTGTTGAGTTAACTCCTGAAATGGTTAGTGATATCCACATTGCCGGAGGAACAATTCTGGGTACTTCGCGCGGGAATCAGGATGTCGGTAAAATTGTTGACACCATGGAGATCATGAATATTAATGTCCTTTTCTGTATAGGAGGTGACGGCACTCTCCGGGGGGCACATGCAATTCATGAAGAGCTCCAGAAAAGGAATCTGAAGATTGCGGTTGCCGGAATCCCTAAAACGATAGACAACGATATTGATCTCATCCAGAAATCATTTGGTTTTGAAACAGCCTTTTCAATTGCGAACGATATTATCCGTAATGCTCACAATGAAGCATCCGGTGCATACAATGGCATTGCTGTTGTAAAGCTAATGGGGCGTGATTCAGGATTTATTGCTGCAAGTGCTTCCCTGGCAACACAGGAGGTGAATTTTGTGCTTGTCCCGGAAATAAGCTTTGACCTTTATGGCCCAAGGGGATTTCTCAAGGTTCTCCGGAAGCGCCTGGAAAACAAGCATCATGCAATGGTGGTAGTTGCAGAAGGGGCGGGACAGGAGCTTATTGCAGAAAAAGATACAGAAAAGGATTCAGAAAAAGATGCCTCGGGAAATGTAAAACATAAGGATATCGGCATTTATCTCAAAGAAAAAATAAAAGAAGAATTCGATTCCAAAAATTTCCCCTATTCCATTAAATATATAGATCCCAGCTATATTATAAGAAGCGCTCCGGCCAATCCTAACGACAGTAAATTCTGCAACCTGCTTGCACAAAATGCTGTTCATGCCGCACTCTCAGGAAAAACTGATTTCGTTGTTGGATACTGGAACAATGAATTCACTCTTCTTCCGATACCTATGGCTGTGGCCCAGCGTAAGAAAATTGATGTAGAGGGAGAACTATGGTGGAATGTCCTTGAAGCTACCGGCCAGCCGATAAGCATGAAGAATCCGTGAGATGATCAGAAATGTAATCTTCGACCTGGGGAATGTCCTAATAAGCTTCAGGCCTTCGGATTATCTTGAAAAGAATAATTATCCGGAAAATAAAAGGAAAGCCATCCTGGCTGATATTTTCAGAAGTAAGGAATGGCTTTCGCTCGATAACGGGGATATAAGTCGTGAAAAAGCCATAGAAAGCATTGCCGCAAGATCTTCACTGTCAAGGCATGAAATAGCCCTTATTTTCGATAAGCGTACCGACATCATGTTTCCCCTCGCGGATAATGTAAAAATCGTTCCTGAGTTAAAAAAACAGGGTTTTAAGCTATATTATCTCTCCAACTTCCCTGCAGATATCTTCCCGGAAGTAAAAAGAATCTATTCTTTTTTTAAACATTTCGACGGAGGGATGATCTCTGCCGAAGTCAGGTGTTCGAAGCCCGGAGCCCGGATATATGAGATTTTAATAGAGAGATATGGCCTGATTCCAAAGGAGTGTTTATTTATTGATGACCAGGAAATCAACGTCAAATCAGCAGAAATAGCAGGATTTAAAGGTTTTTGCACAGAAGGTTCTCCTGGAATTGGTGAAGAAATTCAGAAATTACTGAGTAACCATATCTCCTGTGTCTGAAATAAGATAATTTTATATCCTGATTTTTTCATTACTGTATGAGAAAACTGATATTTCTGTTGATTATCAAGCTGATATTTCTATCTCCTTCACTTTCACAGAATATCGTTCAGACCATAAAAGGCATTGTCTCGGACCGCGAAACAGGAGCGCCTCTTCCCGGAGCAAACATTTCTATCATGAATTCGGATCCGCTTACCGGGACCACTGCAGACAGCAACGGAAAATTCAGCATTGTAACCACAACAGGAAGAGTTTCAGTTAAAATTAGCTACCTGGGGTATGAAGACCTGCTATTAAAAGAGGTTCTTGTTACTTCGGGTCGAGAAGTAATTATTTCGGCAGGTCTTCAGGAAAAAGTTATTGAGACCGGGGAGGTTGTTATAAGACCAGGGAAAAAAGAAGTGCCCTATATAAGCCAGATGGCGGCTGTAAGCACCAATACAATAAGAACTGAAGATGCCCTTCACTATGCCGGTGGATTTTACGATCCGTCGCGTATAGTTAATGCCTTTGCAGGAGTCGCCACAGCCAACAGCGACGACAGTAACGACCTTATTATCCGCGGAAATTCACCACGTGGATTATTATGGAGGCTCGAAGGAGTTGAAATCCCCAATCCTAACCATTTCAGCAGCGGGATGGGAGGAAGCGGAGGTGCTTTCTGTGCGGTCACCTCAAACGTTATAGATAATTTTGATTTCTTTACCGGCGCCTTCCCTGCTGAATATGGAAATGCTTTTTCGGGAGTAATGGATCTTAACCTCCGGAGGGGGAACACCGGTACCCGTGAATATGCGTTCCAGACAGGAATGATAGGCGCGGAAATTGCTGCAGAGGGTCCTTTTTCAAAAAAGTCAGAAGCATCATATCTCTTCAATGCCAGGTATACCAACTTTAAGATCCTGAGTGATCTTGAACTGATAGATCTTGGTGAGATCAATTATTCACCACGCACAAAAGATGTTGTTTTCAATGTTTTTCTGCCAACGGAAAAGTCGGGGAATTTCAATCTTTTCGGACTTTACGGAGCCAGCTCGCTCGGCAAGGTGGCAGAACATGATTTCAGCAAATGGACAACCACATCAGACCGGTGGGAAGAGATGGAAGAACAGAGTTCCGTTACCCTGGGACTTAAACATTATTATGTGATCCCGGGAGGCAAAAGCTACATCAAAACAGTGCTTGCATATTCTTCTTTCTCTGATCATTATAAGGAGGGGGACATAGATTCTTCATATATCCTGACAGACAGCTATTCTTATAATTACAAATATCCATCCATCAGGTATTCATTAACGGCCAATCATAAATTCAATGCCAGGCATTCAATAAGAGCAGGATTCAATTATAATTACATGTCGGGCGATATGGTCAATTATAAGATGAATTCCAAAGGAGTCTTTGACACCCTTGTTGCTCCACATGATAATGCCACGGTTCTGCAGTCACATGTTCAATGGAAATACAGGACTACAACAGGCCTTGAAATAAATACCGGGATTCATCTTCTTCATTATTCGCTTAATGGTGAAACCAGTATTGAACCGAGGATCGGTTTGAGATGGCAGTTGTGGCCGGGAATTGCATTCATTGCCGGATTTGGTGTTCATACAAAAACCGAATCGCTCGCTGCATATAACGTCCTGATAAAAAATGAAGAAGGTATAAGGACTACACTAAATCATGATCTGGAACTGGCCAGGGCAAAACATTGGGTTGCCGGTTTTGACCTCTCCTTCAAAAATGACATAAGGTTTAAGATAGAGGGATATATCGAATCATTATACAATATCCCTGTCGTTAATGAAATATCAAGCAGATATTCAACCCTGAATACTGCAGAGAGACTACCTGAACAGAAACTTGAAAATGCAGGAACGGGAAGGAATACAGGGATAGAGATCACTATTGAAAAATCGTTTACCAGGAATTATTATTTCCTTATTACCGGCTCCCTGCTTGATTCATGGTACACTGCCGGAGACAACAAGCGGTATAACACACTTTACAACACAAAATATGTTTCAAACATACTGGCCGGCAAAGATTTTTGCTTTGGCAGCAATAAGAGGAATGTTATCGGAATTAATTCGAAGCTTATCTCGAGGGGAGGGTATCGTTATACTCCCGTAAATGACCTTCGTTCTCTGAAGTTAAAAAGGATTGTTTATCTCAATTCATTATACTATTCAGAACAGCTTCCCGATTTTTTAAGAATCGATGCAGGGATAAGTTTTCGAAGGAACTATCCAAAAAGTTCCTGGGTCGTAATGCTTGATGTTCAAAATGCAACCGGCAGAAGAAATGTGTTTAAAAGAAGGTTCTCTTATGAAAATGGAAAAATAGTCACGAGTGATATTTTAAGCCTCGGGGCTGTTCCGGTTTTTAATTTCCGTATAGAGTTCTGATTTTTCGACTAACTATCTAATCTGTTCGAATTTTTGCTCTTTTTACTCTTAAAATTCATCTCCGCCTGTCCACAAAGCTCTGAATTTTGTATTCTCGCTAAGTTAAGATGCCTTCTATTCCTATTTATATTATTGTACTTCAATAACATATAAGTCTTATGAATATTCTTGTTCCACGTGGAAACCAGAGCTACTTTTTAAAGAATTCTATCAAAATTCCTGCTTTTTGATTCCCGATAAGTTTTTTAAGCTCCTCAAAGGAGCTTTTTTTGATTTTTTCTACCGAACCTATTTCTTTCAATAAAATCTCCTTAGTCTTTGTCCCAATTCCATTTATGCTGTCAAGGTCTGATCTTGTCATATCAGATGAGCGTTTTTCCCGATGGAAATTTATTCCAAACCGGTGAGCCTCGTTTCTTAGCTGCTGAATTATTTTAAGGCTTATGGAATTTTTATCCAGATAAAGAGGGACGCTGTCGCCGGGGAAATAAATCTCTTCAAGTTTCTTTGCAATGCCTATGACAGTAATTTTGCTTTCCAGGTTCAGCTCTTTAAGGCTTTTCATTGCTGAAGAAAGCTGCCCCTTACCTCCGTCAATAATCACCAGTTGTGGCAGACCATGGCCTTCATCGGTTAATCTCTTATATCTTCTGAAAACAATTTCTTCCATTGAGCTGAAATCATCGGGTCCTGAAACACTCTTTATATTGAAGTGCCGGTATTCTTTCTTGCTGGGCCTGGAATTCCTAAATACAACACATGCCGCCACCGGATTTTTCCCCATTATATTGGAATTATCGAAGCATTCTATATGAACAGGCATATCGCTCATATGCAGATCGTTCCTTAGCTTCTCAAGGTTCTTTATTGTTCGGTTTTCCGGAGGTTTTTCTTCTTTCTTCTTCCTCTGTTCCAGTTTGTAATATACCGCATTCCTCTGCGCAAGCTCAAGTAATTTTAGCTTCTCTCCTCTTTCCGGAATTGTATATTTAATTTTTTCGAGTAATATATCCGGTTTAAATGGTACAATTATCTCTGTCGAATCGCTTGATAATCTTTGTCTTATCTCTGTAATTGCAAATCCAAGAAGTGATTCCTTCTCTTCATCAACCAGGCTTTTCATATCAAGTGTAAATGCCTGAATTACAGCGCCATTGACTACTTTCAGATAGTTAATATATGTGCATTCATTTTCCTGTTCCATTGCATAGACATCAACATTTCTGATCGTTGAACTTACAACTGTCGATCGGCTCTGAAACTTTGAAAGTATCTCAATTTTCTCTTTTATTATCTGTGCATCCTCAAATCGCAACTCCTTTGAATAATTGTTCATCAATCCCTTCAGGGGCACCTGTACCATTGTAATATTTCCTCTCAGAATATTCCGTATCTGCTGTATTCCTTCCTCATAATCTTCATATGTTTGCAGGCCAACACATGGTGCCTTGCAATTCCCTATGTGATATTCAAGGCATACCTTGAATTTGCCTGAATTAATATTTGATCTGGATAGAATCAGGGTACAAGTCCTTAGCTTATATAGCTGCCTTACCAGTTCCAGTAAAGTCTTGACCATCAGCCCCGAAGTATAAGGGCCAAAATATCCGGATCCATCCTTTATTGTGGTTCTTGTACTAAACACCCTTGGAAAGCGTTCCTTCTTTATACAGATCCAGGGAAAGGTCTTATCATCTTTTAAGAGTATATTATATCTGGGTTGATGTCGTTTAATCAGGTTGTTCTCAAGTAATAGTGCATCTGATTCGTTATCCACGACAATGTGCCTGACATCAGCAGCCTTTTTAAGCATTACCGACGTCTTTCCCGTCTGGTTTTTTGAAAAATATGAAGTTACGCGCTTCTTAAGATTTTTGGCTTTTCCCACATATATAATTGTGCCATAAGCGTCGATGAACTGGTAAACACCCGGCTTGTCGGGCAACAGAAGTAATATTTGTTTCGGGTTGATAGACATTTTACAAATATAGGAAATAGTGAGGGTTGCTTCGTCGCTGTGTGCCTCGCAATGACGGTAATTCAAATAGTATTTAGTTAAATGTCATAAACAGGACTTGCTAATATCTGCAGTCGTTGCGAGGAGATACGCCTAAAGCGTGTCGACGAAGCAATCTTTTAGCCGTACTCTCAATTATATAAACAACGGCACCTGGTAAAACCTCTTCCCGTCGAACAGTCCCCTGTCGCTCAGCTTTAGTTCGGGAATAACCAGCAGAGCCATAAATGACAGTGTCATGAAAGGCGCTGCCATTGAACATCCAAGTTGTTTCACCATAGAGGAAAGATCCTTATACTCCCTGGCTATTTCCCTGCAAGGCCGTGTCGACATTATTCCGGCAATATTAAGTTGTAATGAATTAATCCGGCCATTTGAAGAAACAGCCAGTCCTCCCTTCATTTTAATTATTTCATTTACGACATTGACGATATCCTCATCGTTTGTTCCAATGGAGATTATATTATGACTGTCGTGTGCTACTGAACTGGCAAAGGCGCCAAACTTAAGGCCAAAACCTTTAATGAATCCCACCGCAGGAGGTAAATCCTTGTATCTGTCTTTTACTATTATCTTGAGTATATCGTTTGCCATATCGCAGTAAACAACGCGTTCTTTGCCTGCACCATGAATAGTCTCTTTTGTAAATAATTCACCATCAAATGCAGTTATCACCCTCATTTCATTACCCCCTCTTTCTACCGTAATTTCCTCCTGTGATATCATTGAACTATTGAAGTTATTAATAGGGACTCCCGGAAAATATTCAAATAAAACCTTCCCCCTGTCATACACTTTTTCACCATTTATCCATGTTTCCAGGATATTCATTTTCCACGGGCTGTCTACAATTATAAAATCTGCATTATCTCCCGGCCTCAATAATCCTGCATCAAGATTATAATGCGATACGGGATTGACAGTCACACTTCTGATTACATCGTAAATATTATATCCTTCATCAATCAATTTTGAGATTAGCTTATCCAGGTGTCTTTCTACAAGCATTTCCGGATGAATATCATCGCTTGCGAGCATTATCATATCAGGATGATCATTGTATAGCGATTTAAGGGCATTGAGATTCCTACCTGCGCTTCCCTCTCTGATAATAATTTTCATTCCCATTCTTATCTTCTCAAGCGCTTCTTCGATTGAGCTGCACTCATGATCAGTGCTTATCCCTGATTTAATATATTTTCTAAGAGATTC
>JAPLDY010000155.1 GCA_026391595.1 Bacteroidia bacterium | reverse complement strand
GATGTTTCCTGCGATCTGCCCATTTTTATGTTTTGTTTGCAAAGGTACAATAAAACCGGGGATTATTTTGTAATTTTAAATAAGTAACAACCAGTAAATATTATTTGTCATGGCAAGAGAAGTTAACGGCACACAGCCTTATTCCGACAAGCTCGTCAAGCTGATCCCTTCCGAGATCATCGGCGCCTATATGGTCCTCTCGAATATCCTGGGGTATACAGTAGGTAACATGCAGGCATCAGCTTTACCGAAAACTGTAACAGAGAGTGATTTGAAACCTGTCCTTCTGCAGGTCGTATTTTTTGTACTGCTGATCCTTACTCCGGTTTACCTGAAGAAGATCAGCAAAGTCAATAATATCGCACAGCTTATTGTGACAACTTTTTCATTCATTATCTGGGTCTATACACTGGGAGGACCGTTCATTGTCTGGGGTATTTACTATTCAATAATAGGCTCTGTAGTACTAGTCCTCTGGTCAGTAATCATTCCCCTTTTTGTTGCGGCGGACACAAAGCCATCCCGATAACTATCGGGAGCTGGTAACCGGTGAGAGCCCTTATTTCAGTGCTTTTGCAAGCACCTCTTCGATCTGTTTGAATTCTTCTCCGGTATAACCCTTGCTCTGGAATATGATCTTTCCGTTTTTTCCGATTATTACATTCCTTGGGATAAACTGTGTTGCATAGAGTTTATAGATATCGCGGTTCGGATCAGGAGCGAAAGGCATAGTGAATTTTTTGGTTTTCACGAAATCACTAACCTCTTTTTCGTTATGCTCCCTGCCCAGGATGATCAGCTGAAAAGCTGGATTGTTCCTGTATTTATCCCAGATATTTTTCTGCAATACAGGAAGCTCTTCGTTATCAAAGTTAGTAATTGTTATTAAGCCGGGGAAGAAAAATGAAGTACTAATCTGAATACCGCGATTCAAAATCCGGAAAACTTTAGTAACTTGCCCAATAAGAGCTAAAACACTAAGATAATGCTTGAAAAAAGTAAAGGTCGTTGGCAACTTGATGAAAACGAGTACGTCACTTATCAGAAAGTAGTTGATTGCCCCAATTTAAACAAAACTGATCTCTACAGGAGGGCGTTGAATTATTTTGTGAACAACTACAGTGATGTAAATTCAGTTATTCAGGAAAGGGATGTTGCGAATGGTATTATAATCGGTAAAGGAGTTTTTAAGAAAGTCCAGGTTCGTAACACAGAACTAAGAAATTCAATTGTTGACACCTGGCATATTTTAAAAGTAGAAGTCAAAGACGCCCGTGCAAAGATCAGCCTGTCGCTGACTCAATATGATGAATCAGTGAGAGGAAGTGAGCCGCCTGATGTTCATTATTTATATCCTATATCAAAACAATATCCGTTTAATCATACCAGCTACCAGAAAGATCTTTATGAGCGAGCTTTCAATATATCCGATCTGAAAGCCATTGAAAAAATAGCATCTGTTGAAAAAGCCTTGCTGGTGGACGATATACAAAGTAAGCATGATGCCTGGTGAGGCTTATTGAGACGGGGTGAGAAGGAGATTAAAATCCTTTTTCTTATTTTGTCCCCTCAAACACTAAGATCTATGTATCGCTATTCCTTCCGTTTTGTGGTGATGTCGATCACCATACTAACTGCTAATCTTTTAACAACCGCGCTCGGTAATTACCTGGTGACTTTCAAGAATCATATCAGGCCGCTGACATTCACCATCATAGGGATGGCTATAATCGTGCTGATATTTTATCCTCTTTTTGCTAAACTCGAAGAATGGGTGAAAGGTCTGTCAATGAAAATTGTCAGGAAAGGAAAATCAATGGCAGGCAAATATCTCGGACTGGCATTGGTGTTCCTTGCATGCCTCATGGTGCTCAGCTGCTTCTATGCGAAGATGTGGTACCATATCGACATCCTGCAGATACTTCTGAAAGGGAAGATTAGCAACTATATTTAACGGCTCAGCGGCATGGTGAAGCAATAACTCAGAGATGCAAAAAATATTTTTTTTTGACTTGGACAAGGTTTAAATTTGTATAAGGTTTAATACTTTCTTATAATTTTTTATAGAGGTTCTTTCCTTCCTAATGGTTCAGGAAAGACAAATTTCCGGTATTAATTGATCCAACATAATTTGCATTATGAGAAAATCACCTGGAATTTTTGTCATCCTCCTTCTTTTCACTGCGATGATACTTTTGCTTAACATGTGCAAGAAAGAGGAATATGTAACTGTCTATTCCAAGATCACTACTGTCGGAGCTTCCTATACGTCATCCACAGGAACCACTGTTGAGGGTAATATCGTGGAATTGACTGCTGCAACGCATAGTGAATTTGGGATTTGCTGGGATACACTGGTTGATCCTACAATATATAAAAATAAAACCCTTGCATCTGGAACCGCCCAGACAGGTTCATTTACCGTACAGTTGTCCGGGCTTAAACCCTCCAAAACATATCATATAAAAGCTTTTGTAAAAGATAATAAGAAGTATATCTATGGTGCCGATAAATCGTTTACAACTTCTTCAGCAGTACTGCCTGCAGTCACTACCACCTCTGTGAGTGGGATTACTTCAAAATATGCTTACTCGGGCGGAAATGTCACTTCACAGGGAGATAAACCGGTAACGGCAAAAGGAGTATGTTATGACACACTTGCCTCACCGACTATTTTAAAAAATAAGACGATGGACGGATGGGGTGCAGGAAGCTATACAAGCACCCTGAATGATCTGAAACCCTCAAAAACATACTATGTTAAAGCTTATGCCATCTCTGAATTCGGGGTTTCATATGGTTCGGAAGTGTCATTTACAACAAATGCAAAGGCGTTCAACTTCCATGACGATTTCACTGATAACAAAAATGCCTGGTATACCGGTACTTTCACTTATGGAAGCGCTGCAGTAACAGGAGGAGAATATGTCATTGCATATAAGCAGACCGGCTATCTGTGGCGAACCTATAATACTATCACAGGTTTTACAACGATGGCAAACTCCAAAGACTTTGAAATAGATGCCACCCTGACCAATCTTCCATATTCACTGGCGGTGGCTTATGAGCAGGAATATGGAGGTATAGTTTGGGACTGCAGCGCCTCCAATTTCAAGTATCTCGTGATACAAAAACAACTGGGATCCAATCCTGCTCTTTCCACTCCCACATATTATTATTCTGCAGGTAGTTACAGCGGATCATATACTGTCTGGCAAGACTATACAACATTTAGCGGGAGCGCAACAAATACCATTTCCATTAAGAAAGCCGGTGGATATTACTACTATTTTATTAATGGAGTTCAGGTATATAAACATTCATATTCAAGTATTTCAAATGATGGTGTCGGTTTTTTTGCCCAGGATGCCAAGGTTAAAGCCGGTTATCTCTATCTGATTCAGATGGGAGATAAAAAATCAGAAAAGGCTGATGTGATCCAATTGGTTACCGGATTGTCAGGAATAAATGATATTATGAGATCTGTAAGTAAAGAATAGCAGAAGAAAGGCACTGATGAAAAGAACTTATGCATTATCTGCAGATTGTTATATAATCCCTTACCCGGAAAAGGGTAAGCATTCTTATATTGCCTATTTTCCTATTCAGTCCCTTGCTTTTGAGATCAATGAAGATGCTGCAAAAATCCTTAAATCGCTGAAGACAAAACCGTACCATACAGATGATCCTTCAGTGAAAGAGTTTCTGGAACATCTTGAAAGCCTCAGGGTGATAAATCAATCCAAAGAAGCACAGCCTTTTATACCATACAGTGAAAATCCCGAACCGACGCGGACCATACTCCTATTATCGGAGAAATGTAACCTGAAATGCCTTTATTGCTACAATAATGCACAATCGACCGGGGTAATGATGCCTATACGCATGGCAAGAGATACGATCGATACAATTATAAGGAATGCCGTCACTCAGAAGATCGGAAGCATTGAACTTGGATTCCATGGAGGCGGAGAGCCAACAATGAACTGGTCTGTCCTTACAGGGAGTTTTTACTATGCCAGTGAGATATGCCGGAAGGAAGGTATACAACTGAATTCTAGCATCTGCACCAACGGGATAATGTCGGCTGAAAAAGCTCAATGGATCGTTGAGAATATTAATGATATTGCTGTTTCTGCTGACGGCACTCCTGAAATTCAGAATAAACAACGTCCATTTCAAAATGGGGGCGAATCTTTCAACAAAGTCGCTTCAACGCTGGACATTTTTAATTCCCACAGGAAATTCTATGCGATCCGGCTTACCGCAACGGAATATTCTGAAGGCAAGCTTATTCAGGTCATAAGGTTTCTGATTGATCGTTTCCATCCTCCGATAATATGTATTGAACCATTATTTGTCTGCGGAAGATGTGAGACCTCTGGCTGTAAGCCGCCTGATGATGATCACTTCATTGAAGAGATGATTGAAGCTTACAAGCTTGGCAGGGAGAATAAGATCTCGGTTCAATATTCAGGGAACAGGATGTCATTGCTTCTTTCAAGGTTTTGCGGTGCCCAGGGATCGAACTTTTTTATTACTCCCAGAGGCGATGTGACTGCCTGCCTTGAGGTGTCCAGCCGTGAAGATCCGAGAGCTGATTTTTTCATGTATGGCAATTATGACCGGGCAACCCGGAGATTCTTATTCGATAAATACAGATTTAAAAGACTGACTGAAAACCAGGTTCAGAGTTTTGACTCATGCAGTGACTGTTTCGCAAAATGGCACTGCGGAGGCGATTGTCTGGCTAAAACCCCCGATTTCTCTAAAGTCACTGTTCAGAGAAATGCGTACCGCTGTAAGATAAACAAGGCTCTCACAAGAGACTCACTTATCAGAACAATGAACGAACAGATCGAATTCTCGAAAAGTGTCGTTGCAGGATTATGAAATGCATTAATAACTGTTAAAACATTCAGCAATGGACGATCTTAAAAAAATGAATCCGAAAATAATTTCTGCGGTGGATCTGACACATCTGCAGCCGGGTGAGCGCGTGAAAATCATTGGTAATGAGAATCTTAAAAGCAGACGCGAGTTTCTTGTCAAACTCGTAAAAGCTGGTATTATGGTCGGAGTCCCGATGATCTTTGCTCAAAGCTGTGAACCGGAGATCATATATAAGCCTACTGAAGAAGAAGATTGCCCGGCCTATACTCCGTGCACATCGCAACAGGCATGTTCATGCAACACAGACGCTACAGCTTCAATTCCTCCGAAAGTGGTAAAAACCGTGCCGGTAAAAGGCAGCAGCTTCTCTCTTGATCCTAGCGGTGTTGAGATCCGTATCGATATAGATAAAGCCATGGACAGTTCGTCTATCGCAAGTGCATTGGTTCTTACACCCGCAGTCTCCGGAGGATTTGATATCCACTTTTACGATTTCTCGAAAAACAAGACGGGATTTAAAACATCACTTGCACTTTTTAAACCCGGTACTTCCCAGAAACTCAGTTTGCTTCCAGATACAGCATATACAATCACACTTAAAGGAACAGCCAGGGATATTAATGGAAAATACCTTGACGGTAATTCCGACGGAACCGGAGGGGACGACTTCAGTTTCAACTTCACAACGATAAAGAGATACGATTCATGCATCTGTCAGTCCGACTGCTCATGTGTAGGTTACAGCTGTTCGTGTCAGAGTTATACATGTACCTGTGTCAGCTTTTATTGCGATTGCCAATTTGCAGGCTGTCCGCTGTACAGGATATAAGATGCAATAGAGGAAGAAGAAGGGGAAGAGGATCAGGTTGTGAACTGTAATTGCGTAAGTGACTTATACAATCCGTTATTATTGGCAATGAGTTCGTTATGAGTACCCTGCTCAACAATCATTCCATCATTCAGGACAATTATCCTGTCGGCATTGCGGACTGTGGCAAGCCTGTGAGCTATGACCAGGGAAGTGCGTCCGTGCATCAGCTTTTCAAGAGCTTCCTGAACAAGCCTCTCAGACTCGGAATCAAGAGAAGAGGTGGCTTCGTCGAGGATAAGGATCCTGGGATTCCTCAGCACGGCACGAGCAATGGCTATTCGCTGCCGTTGTCCGCCTGAAAGCTGCACCCCGCGCTCACCCACAACAGTATCAAGCTTATCAGGAAACGACTTGATGAAATCCCATGCATTCGCCTGAATTGCAGCATCAATCAATTCTTCCTCTCTGGCATCCGGTCTGCCATAGGCAATATTTTCCCTGATGGTTCCTCCGAAAAGGAATACATCCTGCATCACAATTGCCATCTGCGAACGTAAAGCGGTTGCCGGAAAATCGAGACTATCGCGTCCGTCAAAAAGTATCCTGCCATTCTTTACTTCATAGAATTTTAGCAACAATGATGCTATCGTCGACTTTCCTGCTCCACTCGGGCCGACAAGGGCTATCTCCTGTCCCGGTTCTATGCTGAAGCACACATCTTTAAGCACTGTAACATCCTGCCGTGAAGGATAACTGAATTTCACATGGTCAAAGGTGATCTTCCCATGAAGGGCATATTCCGGATCAGGAACATAATTTTCATCTATCTTTTCCACAGGCTCATCAAAAAGAAGAAGAAGATTTTCGGCAGCGCCGATCGTCTTTTGCAGACGCGTATAAACACTTGCCATACCTGCTATATTGCCTGCTATGAAACCTGAATAGATAACAAACGAGAAGAGCTCTCCGGCCTCCATCAATCCATTTGAGATCATCACAGCACCGCGCCATATAACAAGTGCCATCGACATGAAAATACCCATGCCGATGAATGACATCGATGCCTGGTATTTCCCTCTCCTGATACCTGTCCTGGCAACCTGTTCGGTTTTTTCACGATATCTGCTGTTCTCAAATGCCTCATTTGTAAAAGCTTTCACATTCTGGATCCCCTGCAAAGTCTCCTCGACGATCGTATTCGACTCTGCTACGAATGACTGCGCTTTTTTTGAATACCGACGGATAGCTCTTCCTGAAAAAAAAGCCAGAAGCGCCATCCCTGGTACAATTGCAAGGGTGAATATGGTAAGTTTGAATGAGGTGATCATCATCAGTGTTATGCCTCCGATAATGACAAGAAGCTGTGAGAGAAGATCCGCAAGAGTATCGGTAATGGAATCATGTAGAAGGGAAATATCTGATGAAATACGACTGTTAAGCTCGCCTACCCTTCGTTCAGAAAAGAATGACATGGGCAGTCTTATCAGGTGGCTGTACAGACTCTGGCGAATGGAAGCAAGAGTCCTCTCCGTAACCTGTACAAACAACCTGGTCCGGAAATAGGAAAACAGAGCCTGCGCAACAAGAATGCAAAGGAGCAGCAATCCTGTTCTGGATATTTCCTCCAGCATTTTTCCCTTGTTCCCCATATCGACCATTTCGCCGAGGAGTTTTGGGAACATCAGGCTTGACGCTGATGATAATAGCAGTAACAGAAGGCCAAGTACAAATTTCCAGAGATAAGGTTTAAGAAATTTGTACAGCTTTGCCAGTTGTTTCAGACCACTGACAGGATTATTTTTTGTCTTGCCGGGCATAGATTTATTATCCCAGAAGCTGCCTTACCCTGGATGAGATCTCCTTACCGTCAGCTTTACCCGCAAGCTCTTTGGTGGCAACGCCCATCACCTTTCCCATGTCGGCAGGTGTTTTGGCTCCGACTCTCGAAATGATATCCTTCAGAACTTTCTCAAGCTCAGCTTCACCCATCCTTGCGGGCAGATACTTCTCAAGGACATCAGCTTCAGCAACCTCTTTTTCAGCAAGCTCCGGCCGGTTGTTCTGCTGATAAATTTCGGCAGACTCCCTCCTTTGCTTTACAAGCTTCTGGATGATCTTCAGTTCTTCATCGGAGGTTAGTGCTTCCTGTCCCTTTTCGGATTTTGCCAGAAGAAAGGCTGTCTTGGCAGCTCTGATTGCCTCAAGGGCAATAGTCTCTTTTGCTTTCATGGCATTTATCAGATCAGCTGAAATTTTATCAGTAAGTGACATATTGTTAATATTTAATTATTTAAAAAAGTTAAAAACAAGCCGGTAAAGATACAATATACGTTTAAATTACTGCACCAGCCATTTGACTAAACCATAAATTTATATCTTTAAAGCCGCTTCGAATAATTCGGTATGGATAAGAAACAGATTTCGCATTTCGCCCGGCAACTACTTATAGTTTTTGCTGGAATTCTTTTTATCCAGAGTTTAAATGCCCAGCAGAAAAGCCTTGACTATTTTGTGAATTCCGGTCTTCAGAACAGCCCCTTGCTGAAGGATTACAACGGCAGGGTTAAGTCGGCGCTTATTGACAGCATGAGGATTAAAGCTGGGCAGGGGATACAGGTGAATGCCACCAGTAATAATTTCTATGCTCCTGTTGTCAATGGCTGGGGATATGATGAAGTAAAAACAGATATTGCAGAGTTAAGTGCGGTTGTTCAGATCTCAAAAGAAATAACCTGGGGTAAGAACATGCAAAATAAATACGAAGCCATAAGGTTACAAAACCAGTCTGTTCTCATTGAAGGTAACCTTTCTGCAAAAGAGTTGAAGAAAACAATTGTATCACAGTATATCCTCACTTATGGCGATCAGCAATTTTATGAGCTGAATTCTGAGGTGCTTGCTCTTCTCAGACAGGAAGAGCTTGTTGTTAAAAAGCTAGCTGAGATTGGCTTTTACAGGCAGACGGAATACCTGTCATTTATAGTGAATATCCGGCAGCAGGAAATCGTTGCTGAAAAATATGATTATCAGTTTAAGACCGATTTCGAAACCCTGAATTATTTGTGCGGTATTTTTGACACAGTCTGTTATGCCCTGACAGATCCTGATCTGTCGACAATTACTCCAGCCGGAATGCGTAACACTCTTTTTTACAGACAGTTTATTACTGATAGCCTCAAGCTGATAAATGCTGACAGGCAGATCATTTATAACTACCAGCCCAAACTTTCTGTTTTTGCTGATGGCGGTTACCTCTCTTCACTGCTTGCCACCCCATGGAAGAATTTCGGTATAAGTGCCG
>JAPLDY010000249.1 GCA_026391595.1 Bacteroidia bacterium | reverse complement strand
GTAGAATATGTCAGATAAGGAAAGACAGTATATCCTTTTTCTGGAAGATATTCAAACCGCAATTGTAAAGATAGAGAAGTACACAGAGGGACTATCTTTTGAAGAGTTTTGCAATTTCGAGATGGCAGTTGACGCGGTGTTAAGGGACCTTGAGGTTATTGGTGAGGCGGTGAAAAATATTCCTGAAGGGGTAAGGAATCGGTATGGGATACGCTTAAGAAAAATTTACCTGTTTTTAAGGAACATATAGCAAATGTGGTGGAGTGTGAAAAATTTGAGGATAAGCTAAAAACCTAAAACTTAAAACCATATTACAAAAAAAAGGTTCACAATATATTCCCCCTTTCCGGGCAAAAACATTCTGGGAAACAGCCTCGGAGAAAGGAATAAAATCAACCATCCTCAGATGGCCCTTGACCTTCCCGCCCCGAAAATTCAATGGAAAAATTCTGGCCGGTTTGGGTGTTCCGGATATACAGGGCAGCCTCGGGCAATACACCTTCTACACGTCAAACCCAGGTTTCGATCCAAAGGACAAAAAGGGCAGGATCGTAAAGATCAATCCCCAAAATCATAAAATTACAACGGAGCTACACGGACCGTCCCTGGCTTCCCTCACGGGCAACCGGGTCTCTTCCGTTAATAATATTTCAGTCTTAGAAATTAGCAAGTTGGCGGGAAGCCAGATTTGAAGAACTCCTTCACCCCCGCAAAACGCTAAATTGCAAGACCTGACCCCCGAAAAAATCACAACCCTAAAAACATCGAAATAATTAACTGCGTTTGTGGTTACAACCATAAAAAGAATGATTGCCAGAGAAACATATTTCAATCTGCTTTCAAGCTACATCGACAAACCGTTCATCAAGATCATCACAGGTCTCCGACGCAGCGGAAAATCGGTGTTGCTTAACCTTTTGAGCAATGAACTCATAAATAGGGGAATCGATGAAACCAATATCCTGCTGATCAATTTCGAAAGCTTTGAGTTTTCCGAGATTGATGATGCCGGTAAATTGTATCAATACATAAAAAGTAAAATCAATAACAACCGGAGATACTATATTTTACTCGATGAGATACAGGAAGTATCCTCGTGGGAGAAAGCGATAAATTCATTCCAGGTCGATTTTGATGCCGACATATACATCACAGGTTCAAATTCACCTCTGCTCGCTATAAAAGACAACCATCCGAAATACGTGGTGACAATGGACGAAAACTGGCACGACAACATCGAAGGCATTCAACACAAACACATTGCCGATTTCATCCTTATGAAGGAATATTGAACGCTAAATTTAAGACCTGACCCCCATCGGGTGTGATATAAAAAAGTGAATGGCTATAAATACATATGAAACAAAACGCTAAAATTCATGACCTGACCCCCATGATAAAGCATCTTTTCTGGTGGGTGCCTGAGAAAGAGATAGCGTCACTCAGCCACGACGCCATCGTGGAGTCTGTGCTCAGTAATGGCAATGAGGATACGGTCAGGCAACTTTTTGATTGTTATGGAATCGAAAAGGTAGCTGAAATCTTCAACCGGCAGACATCGGGCCGGCGAATCAATTACCGGCCGCGGACGGTTCATTTTTTCCGGCAATATTTTCATCGGCATGCATAGAGATATTCTGACAGCAAATCAGGTTAAACTCCTGCCTCTGGTCAAAGAATTCTCGCGGGATTATTATCTGGTCGGCGGCACAGCCATCGCGCTTTATATCGGGCATCGGCGCTCCATCGATTTTGATCT
>JAPLDY010000027.1 GCA_026391595.1 Bacteroidia bacterium | reverse complement strand
TGCCGATGGTTCTGAATAATTCCGGTAATATACATCTCCATTTCATTCTTCCATTCTTTTCTTATCAGAGCATTACGGTTTTTTACTGCAAATACCAAATGGAAATAACATTGAGTATAAGTGTTTGCCATTGTGTTAAAATTTTGATTTTTATGCATCATATGATAAAGATAACTAGCAACTTGACATCTTGTTTTATTAATATGATGAATCTCTATTATTTCAACGCAGATATTACGGTGCTCTGCACCTACAAATATTAGGGTGCTCTGCACCTACTACTTTGATTTTTTCCATATTTTTCGGTATTTTTATGATCTTATTCCATTCATGATGAAAAAATCTCTTTTTGCCCTGATCTGCACTATAGCTCTGTTCGTGTCATGCACCGAAGAGACTCCGCGCGCGGAACTCCTCGAATACAATATCGGCGGTAATAAATATTCTTATAAGGGATATGCTTACAAGTATACAGATTATACCGGGAACGAAAAACAGGGCCTCGACTGGCATATATATAACCTGGGACAGAGCGCTCTCTATATCCAGGCATACGACGCCTCATTTACAAAAACTATATTCCCATACCCTTCATTCGAAGCAAAATTTACTGTCGAACTGGCCGACGGGAAATCTAAAATCTACCAGGCAACAGCAGGAGAATTCCGGATTACCGGACAGGAAATGGGAGACGTTGTGGGCGATTTTCACTTCAAGGTTAAAAACATTGTAAATCCGCTTGATTCACTGATGATCACCGCAGGTTATTACAGGATATGGCTGGAAAGATACGACAGGGTCTTTTCTAAATAAACTAATCTTCTCAATATTTTAAAAATATTTATACCAGACGCCATGAAGAAAAACAATGCTCTTTCCCTGATATGCACAATACTTTTTCTCATAGGTATCGTAGCAGCTTTCTTCGGTTTTCTTAACCAGGGCAATATGCTGTTGAAGTATTCCCTTCTGATTGTTTCAATTGTTTACCTTCTTTCCGGATGGTACATCTTTAAAGGCTATCACCCGGAAGGACATCCGCTCCTCCTTTTCCTGATGGGGTACCTTTATTCAAGCGTATTCATGTCTTTCGCTTTTGCTGCCGCCGGCTGGCCTCTGGCTAAATCATTAATTGCAGTGGCAATCGCCTGGGCAGCTATCCAGATTATCATGGTGACGGTCATCAGGAAGAAACTCTCAAGGGAAGGATTCATTCAGTTGCTGATCGAGGGCTGCCTCATGCTGGTTATGGCCATCGCCGTCCTTATCTATATGCTTTGAAAAAATATAATATGTATTATGGGCGATATGCGATGTAAAGAGATATATTATGTATAATGGGTGATATGCGATGTGGAATACGCATAGGACTCTGTAAAATATTGTATTTATTAATTTTTATTTCTCGCTGCCATGGATGCCAAGGAACTGCTTTATCGTACAAAACAATTTGGATATAATTGTATAGATCTATGCAATCAATTAGATGGAAATTATCTGGAAAATCATGTCAGATGGCAATTGATCAGAAGTTCAACTTCAGTAAATGCTAATTATCGGGCTGCACGACTTGCACAGAGTGAAGCATCTTTCATTGCTAAATTAAGTATTTCAATTGAAGAAGCCGATGAAAGTGCAATGTGGATTGAACTGATAATTGATAAAAACCTTCTTTCAGAAAAACAACTTTATGAATCTAAAAGGCTACTTAAAGAAGCTTCCGAATTGACCGCAATCTTTATTGCTATCAGGAAAACGATAAACACCAGAAACAAAAAGAATGTATAATTATGTACTATAGATGATGTATTATATTGAATGTTATAATAATAGTACTTTCTTCTGACTTCGTACATAATACATTATATATAGTATATAAAAAGAATCCCCGGAAGAGAATCAGCACCTCCCGGGGACCAGTGGTCTCAGGTCGAATGACCTCCTTCCTGATTAATCGAGACCTTTTTGACACGAGTAAAATGCAGCGGCAGATCCATTGCTATTCCCTGAATTTAGCGAATCCGGTGCACGGTAAATGCCAGTGAAGACTATATTCCGGTAAACGATATTTAGTAGACTCATTACCATGTGATTGCAAGTTATTGCGGCACTATTGCTTAACACACATCACAACTAAATTAAACAATAGTTTCATAAAAAGCAAGAAATTTCAGGAAAAAATTGAAAAAATGATTTCACTTATTCTCACCCTTTCGCTGACGCGGAATCTCCCCTTGCTCCGATCTCCTTTTCTCGCCCTCTCGCCCTCTTTTCTTAATGCCATTACACCGTTGAGCCCCTGCGCCGCTGCGCCCATAGCCCGCCGAAGCTTTAGCGAAGGCGGGATTGCACCTTTATAAGGTACCACATCTTCCCCCACCTCAGCGGATAGTACAACAACGCCTTCCATGAACTGCTGCAGTTGTACCTTTTCTTCATGAACTCAAAGGTGGGAAAGAGATCCCCAAGAAGATAAAGCGCCTTCCGGTGAATTCCCGGGATATCCTTAAATGTATTGCGATAAACAAGTGCCCTGTTCTGAACAGGATTATCTTTCGGACTCTTCAGGAAAAAGACAAACTTGTTGATAGAAGCAGGGTTGTACCATTTATTGATGAAATCGTTCAGCCATCCCGGAAATGAAATGCCCCACAGGTCCCTCAGCGGCTCAAGCCTCCATGCAAGGATCTCTTCCATCCCGGCCTGTATCGCATATGTCAGCAGATCGTAATTGATGATCTCGTCCCTGTGTTTTTCTATAAGTACAACCAGATCGGTATAAAGCCTCAGTTGCGATTCATTGTTCATCTCATGCAGATAAAGATGCTTTACAAGATAAAGGAAGAATATCTGGGGCCGCGGAATGTATGTCTTTGCTGAATTCAGCCCTGTCTCCAGACTGGCGTCATAAAGCATCTTCGTCAGCACATTTCTGCCGGCACCAAATAGTTCATGATGAAGCTCAAAGGCAAATCCGTCCTTTGTGAGTGTTGGCAAATGCTTGCCGGTATATGCAAGCATAGGTTTATGGAGAATGGACTTCACCGGAAGTGATGTAAACCCGTTATCTATCAGCACTTTGCGCGCTTTCATGCAATCCTCTGTTGAAGCCAGAACATCAACGTCTGTCATCTGCCTCAATCCTTTATTTCCGTAAACCGATAATTCCAGTGCAAGACCTTTTAGCAGAACGATCTTTATATTTTCCTCTTTCAATAAATTCAACACACCGGAAGTCGCCTCAGCGTTACGTGCATTTCTGCTGACTGTTATCAATAATGAATTATGGAGAATACCGGCCTGCTCTTTTGGAACATATTGAAGAAAACCCAGTTTTTCGAGATTATGATAAACAAGCGCAGCAACACCATGCTTGTTTGCCAGTGATGAAAAATATGACCAGTCGGTTGCCGTTTCTGCCAGTGCCCTGAGCATAACGGTAAGCTCAATGTCGAAAGAAAGACGGCAGAGTCCCAGGAGAAGGATCTCCTCATCCCTGATGTCAAGCGTGCTGTTCATTTCTCAAACCTGCTGCTCTGCTTTATATACATCATATAATACTTTCCCTTCCTGTTCATGAGCTCTTCATGAGTCCCCGTCTCGGCAATGGCTCCTTTATTAAGCACAATTATCCTGTCGGCCAGGCTTACATTGATAAACCGGTGACTGATGAGAATGGATGTCCTGCCCCTGACTATCTCCCGGAACCTGCTGAAAATCTCATATTCGGTATCGGCATCAAGGGCGCTTGATGGTTCATCTAGAATAAGCAACGGGGCATCCCGGAAGAGCGCTCTGGCAAGAGCTATCTTCTGCCATTCACCCCAGCTTAATTCACGGCTGTCGTCGAAAAGTGTGCCTATAACCGTTGAATAGCCGTTCGGAAGATTTTTAATAAGATCGTTGATGCCAGATACGGAAGCCGAAGAAATAATCTTCTCGTCAGCATTTTTTTCTTCAATGTTGCCAAGACGGATATTCTCTCCCGCATTGAGGTTGTACAGCATAAAATCCTGAAAAACAACAGAAAACAGCTTCCTGTAGTTATCGGGATCTATATGCTTTATGTCATTTCCGTCAAGTTTCACAGAACCGGAATCAGGATCATAAAGCCTGCTCAGGAGCCTGACAAGCGTGCTTTTTCCTGCACCGTTGGGACCCACAAGCGCAATTATTTCACCCTTCTTTATCTCGAAAGAGAAATTGTCAATTGTCTTCTGACTATTCCCGGGATAGGTGAATGAGATATTCTCAGCGCTTATACTCTTGTTAAGTTCCTTTAAATCAATAACAGGAGGGACGGCTGTGATATTCTCCTTCAGGTTCAGGAATTCGAAAGTGTCGCCGACGAACAGACTATCTTCATAAAGACCTGCCATAGATCCGAACAGATCCTTTATAGAGACCATGCCCTGCCTGAAAGCAAGGAGGAACATCGCCATCTGTCCAAGTGTCAGAGTTCCATGAATGGTCTCTCCTGCAATATAAAGCAAAGTAATCAGAACTGCTGCAGCCTTTACCAGGTCTGAAATAAGTTCGATGAGTGTCCTTTTCCTCACAATCCTGATCTCTTCTTCTTTTGTTTTCAGGAAAGATTTTTTGAAGAGCGAAATGAAATAATTCCCAAGTCCGAACAACCTTATCTCCCTTGAAGGACGGTCCCCGGTAAGAAGCCAGTTGAAGTAAGCTGCTTTCCTGGCTTCAGGAGTTTGTTCTTTCTGGAAATTATAAAGAACACCTGCATAATGAAGCCGCAACCATATCCCCGGAATGTTTACAACCAGCAGGAGCAAGGCAATTGTCCAGTGAAGAAATGCAAGCACCCCGGCCATAAGGACCAGGGACAAAAAGCCCCTGAACATTGAAATAAGATTGTTGAGGATGCTGTTAGGCCGCCATGGAGCTTCACGCGAAGCTCTTGCGAGGCAGTCAAAATAGTCAGGGCGCTCAAAGTAGATGAGATCAAGTTTTATGGCCTTCTCATGAAGCAGTCCGTACATGTAAGACTCAAGCTTCACAGATTGTTTCTTGCGAACATAGTTGCCAAGGTCCATAGCTGCCTCATCGAAGAACCATACTATTACCACAGCAATGACAGGCCATAGGACATTAACGATGTTTTCACCAGGTTTTGATGCTATCTCCATACAAGCTTTATTGATTCCCGGAAATATTTTAGTTTACCATTCATTAAATTTAATTTTGATTTTTAACCCCCCTTGGGGGGATGGGGGGTCTCTTCTTTTGCCCCCCCTGGGGACTTGGAGGGTCTTAAAACTCTCCTGATCCTCACCAACACCCATACAATTAATCTGTTATAAAGATAAGAAGGTTTACGTACCAATTTATCCCCCGATGATAATATCCTGCCATCCGGCGACTCAAGCTGAACAACCTTTCCGGCAATCTGCTCTTTCTTTATCGGCTGATCCTCATAAGCACAGCTGTCGCCCCTTGTAAAAAAGCTTATACTGTTTCCCTCCCTGACGATCCTCACAAGGCGGTGAACAACAAGTCCAGCCTCCCGTTTCCATGCAATTATTTCTCCCGGCGAAGGAGGAAGACCTTCAGCAAGTGGTTCAATAAGGACTACTGATCCCGGTTTTATTGAAGGGTACATGCTGTATCCATCAGCTTTCACCTTCAAGGCAGTTCCTTCCGCCAGAAGCGAGAATCCTATATCCTTCACAATAATATGATTATCAGAAATTTTATTCATTTTTAAAGACATCATCAATTATGCTTTTGTCAGGCCTGAAAGGGAGTATGACAACAGAAACTGCTGAACACAAAAATGTTACAGAACCGATGAGGCGTGAAACCATTACCGGATCCCAATTATGCTGAATACAATTTGCCATTACCATGCTTACTGCTGTTGCTCCGCTGACTGGGATCAATTCGTTCCTTTCGCCATGTTCAATAAGGAATATTTTGTCGAGTTGTGATTCCTTCGGTTCGTCATTATTATAAACAGGAGTGTTGAACATTTTATAACCACTTTCTGTTTTTCGCACGATAAGGCGGTCGTCGTGTATAACGCTGGCGCCGGCATTATCCCAGAGCTTTGCCATTGTCGTTTTTCCCTTGCCGGAAACTCCGCTGAAAAGATACCCGCGGCCTTCGTGGTTCACTCCGGAAGCATGGATCATTATATCGCCGCTGATGGCAGTGAGATAATAAAGTATTAATCCGTCGAGGGGATATTCAAGAGGATCAATTGAGCTGCCGGCATCATCAAACCAGAGATCCCATTTCTTTTCAGATAATGAGAATCTCAGGATTGCTGATTTCTTTTCTGATGAAAGAGGGACTATTGACTTGATAAAAAGATCATTACGGTATTTATGGATGCTCCAGAATTTGTCGCTCTTTTTTATTCTTATGCCGTTTATCTCTTCGACATAGGGAGCATCAAAAACTTTTTCTGCTCTTGAAGGGATCATAAACTTACCAGAGTGAACTTTTATCAGGATGTCACAGTTTTTGCCGGTGTAAATATTCCTTAAAAATCTTTCCCCGGGAATAAGCTCCAGAACATCAGATTCACTTTCAAATCTGATAAAATAGTTTGCAATATTAATACTATAAGACTTCACAATAGATTTTGAAACTTAACTTTTTTCTTGCCACCAAGGCACCAAGACACAAA